>PWUP01000183.1 GCA_003562535.1 Gammaproteobacteria bacterium
CGATTCTTGCTTCCACAGGGCAAACAAATTGATCAAGATCGTGGTTACGGCTACCCCTTGCAGCAACTGAATCAAACGCCCTTCTTGTAATCGGTTAACAGCCAGCCAAACAGTGATGAGGTCAACACCATACCGAGCAGCAAAATGACATACAGTAGCGCCACCACTCGGGGGCGTTGCTTGGGTGCAGCTAAATCGGTGGCTAAAGCCAGACCAGCGGTTTGCACGGTATGTAAGCCAGCACCGACCAGCAAAAAAGCGGCGGCGGCAGCCACTGGCCCTACGAAAAACGGGCCGCCGCCTTCAGACAACACCAATAGCGCGAACGGCATGATCGAAAAACCGCCAAACTGCAGTAAGGTGCCCATCCATAAATAGGGCACTCGCCGCCAACCAAACGGCGAGCGGTGATGATCCGAGCGGTGCCCTAATAGCACCCTAAAGGGTGCAGCCACCAAAGGCAGTCCGACCATGACGGCAACAATCCAGGCGGACAGCCCTAGCTCTACCACCATAACGCGATTCAACGTACCGGTGAGCAATACCACGGCCATGCCCACTGAAATCTGGAACATGGACAGTCGCAACAATCGAGGTAGCGGTAACTCATGAGTGGCGGCATCGGCAAAGGGCAACAGCCGGGTACCAAATTGACTCAACAGACTTATAATCGCGTTTGATAATATTTTCATTAGTCTATGTAATAATCATCGTCTGTACAGACTGTGGACAAAACACTCGCTTAATCGCGCAGTAATTTACGCTGATGCCACAAATAACGCAGTTCATTGCCCACCAGCCAGATCATGCCAGCGTAGAGCATGACTTTAGCCACATCGAAAACCAGCGCTTCAGGATCATCGATAAAACGCCCCATCGCTGTACCTAGTACTAAACCAGCAAATATCAGTAACGCCGACATGACACGGTGCTTCTGACACACGCTTTTCGCTTCCATAAGTTCCAGATCAACGGGATGCCAGCGTTGGTCATACGATTCTTGTGGTGCCGCTTCGGGAGGCTGAGCAGCAATGACCACACCACAACCAGGACAGGTCGGCGCTTTGTCTGAGACCTGCCGCCCACATTCAGGACAATCAATTAACGCCATGATAGATCTCTTAAAAATAATAGTTGTACGCTAAAAGCCAATAAAAAAGCCCTGATCGACTGAAACACGTTGTCGACCAAGGCTTTACCTGCGGTGATCCTAGAAACTTAGAAGACTTATAAAGTTTCAGTCACCGCTTATCCCACCATACACACACAGCGTCTAGTCACTGCCTGGTCCCATCAAATCCTCAGCCGCAGGTAAATCATCGGCTGATGGCGGCGTGGTATCGCCAGTACGGGTTGACAATACTGGATAATCCGGCAACTGGCTGACACCCAACAGAGGCAGATTCAGACCCTGATGGCAGGTTGCGCAGTGTACCTTACCAATATCACCCGTCGGTCCAAGACGCTCGGGCGGATGCACACCCGTCAACGGTTCGATATAGTTCACATTAGCATCACGCGTCATGCGGATACCGTACCAAGCCGTCACTTTATTCGGCGTGCTTTGTTCCCAAACATGGAAGTTACGCGTGTTGTGACAATAGGTGCAGTTCACTCCCATAGAATCGGAGAAATGCATCATCAAACCGTAAGTATCATAGGTTTGACGTATTGACGCGCCCTCACGATCCGTGTACGGCAGCGCCGTTGGGGGCAACACGTTGATGTCACCATTCGCCTGACCTAACAAAGCGGTAAACGGGTCATAAGGCAATGAACTGAATGCCACCTCTGGGGAGGCTAAGTTCATACCTTGACGATCCGCAGCAAAACCACCCGCTTGGCGCGGCCCCGGATTGGTGTACCAAACATATTGCGGCAGATTTTCCCCACGATGACAGGTATAACACGTCACGCCAGTTTCCTGAACGTGATCCTGCCACTCCTCGTTAATATGCTGAGTCATACGCAGCATATTGCGAGCCACTACCTTGGTGTAGCGGGCATCCCGAGAGAAGTCCGAAGTATCGTGGCAATAGGAGCACCCTTGATTCGGAGCGATCCACTGCACATGAGCGGCCATCTGGCGGTTAAACTCAGCGATACTCAGATCTCCCAATACTTGGACATTCTGATAAATGTCTGCCGCACGCGGACCGTCTTGCGACACCGCTGGCAAAGGATCAGGCACCTGATTGATTTTCAACAGTTGCGCTTCCGTACGCGGATTAACTAGGTGTTCCATACCCGTGCCCCGGAAACCCATCTGTTCGGCTTCTATGGGTGGGCGTTCACAGCCCACCAAGGCAACCGCTAAGCCTAATGTAGCGATGGCTAGCGTTTTATGAGCGATCAATTTCATTGTACTGCACCTCCGAGATTCGGATCGATAGCATTGAGATCCGGGTACGGGGGTGCCACACCATGCTTCACTGCCCAGAGATACCAGTTATCCACCACTGTTCCAGTTAATAGAATACCAATACCCCCTGTGACAACACACAGTACCGCAAACCACCATGCCCAGCGGTGAATCGACTCCATCGTGGCATTAAAGCCCATGGTCCAACGCCAGAACAAGGCAGCACGCTCAGAAGCCGTACCACGATCCGTGATCTGATCAATCTCACGCTCACCGCCGTAACGGCCAACCGCTAGAATGGTCGCCCCATGCATGGCAAACAGTAACGTCGAGCCAAACAGGAACACAATCGACAACATGTGGAACGGGTTATAGAACAAATTACCGTAGCGGATGGAAAATGCTGTGGTCCAATCCAGATGCGGGAAAATCCCGAACGGTACCGCTTCACTCCAACTGCCCATCAGCACTGGACGAATGAACCCCAGCACCAGATACAGCCAGATGGCAGCGGCAAACGCCCAAGCAACATGGGTACCCATGCCGAGAGCCCGCGCCCGCTGATAGACTCGCGCCCACCACAACAGGATTGAGATGGTCAGGAAAAAGCCGGCCATTAACCACCAACCGCCGTCAGCCAGTGGCGGGAGACGTAAACCGTATTCAGGTGGTGGCGGCTCTAAGCCAAGCCAGAACAGTTGGCGGATGAATTGAACAGGATCCCAATTCACCGCAGCCCAGAAGTTCAGGCCAATAATCAGAATAGCGATGGTTCCAAAAACCAGAGACGCTAAACCTAATTTGCCTAGATAAATCGGACCAATCTGAGCATTACCAAACCAACCCGCCCAGTAATTGAAGAACGGTTTACCTTGGCGCCCCCAGTTGCCGTCCTTAATCGGCACACCCTCTTCAGGGTGGCCTTGAACTTGCACCTGGGTGAAAATATTTTGATATTCAGCCATTGGTTATGTCCTCGTGCCTAGGCCCAAATCGGCAGATTGAGCCACCAGTTCCACCATTCCGGCCAACCGCGGGTCCAGAATGGGCCACTGATCACGATGCACACGGCACTCCAAAAACCAGCCGACAGTGCAAGGAACA
>PWUP01000169.1 GCA_003562535.1 Gammaproteobacteria bacterium
AGGATGAGGCGATTCGTCTCCGCCGAGCGCATAGGATTAAACTTCCTGATGCCATCATTGCTGCCAGCGCCTTGACCTGTGGCTCCGAATTATTAACCCATGATCAAAAATTACAGACGGTTATAGCAATTGAAATCCAGCGGCAGGCCGACCCACATTGAATACGCTGCGTTTTTCAACCAAAGCAGGCACACTGGCGGCGCTGCGCGATGTACTACAATCAGCCCGTATTGCCCCATTACACGCCTTCACCGTCGCCGACTGGCAAGCCCATCGGCAATCTTGCCTAGCCGCTGTCACCAACCGCTTAGGCGCTGGACTTTGGATTGTCCGCTCCAGTTGTGGCCACGAAGATAACCTAGCCACCTCCAATGCCGGAGCTTTTCTGTCGATCAAAAATGTCGATCACCAGGGCTTAGAACAAGCCGTGGAGCAGGTCATTGCCGCCTACGGAACCGCACAGGCCGATGATGAAGTGCTCATCCAACCCATGCTCACCCAAGTGCTGCGCTCCGGCGTCGCATTTTCACATGACCCCAATACCTGTGCGCCTTACCGAGTCGTGAACTGGTCGGATGACGACAATACCGCAGCCGTCACCGGTGGCATGGGAGGCCGTATGTGGCAACAGGCCGCCCAGAGCGCCGTACCCCCTAGCCCTCTATTCGCACCGATTATCGCCCTGCTCGACGAACTGCTCAGACTGTTTGACGGCCTCCCCATTGATTGCGAATTTGCCGTCACCCGCGAACAACAGACCGAAGTGCTGTGGCTGTTACAAGCCAGACCGCTGATTCTAGCCACGCCACCCGAAGCCGCCAGCGCTCAGGCACAGCGCCTCACCCTCATTCAGCGCAAAGTCGCTCGCGGTATGCAACCTCACCCCTTTCTGATGGGGCGGCGTACCGTTTATGGGGGGATGCCGGACTGGAACCCTGCGGAAATCGTTGGCATTCGTCCCAACCCCCTCGCCCTATCGCTGTATCGTGAACTGGTCACGGATGCCATCTGGGCCTACCAGCGCCACAATTACGGCTACCGTAATCTGCGCAGCTTTCCGCTGATGCCGCATTTTTTTGGCCTGCCCTATATCGATGTGCGCTTATCGTTTAACTCGTTTATTCCTGCCGATTTAGACGAAGGCTTAGCCGGGCGTTTAGTCGATCACTACATCGACCGCCTACTCGCCGAGCCAACATTGCACGATAAGATTGAATTTGAAATCGTATTTTCTTGTTACACCCTAGACTTACCGCAACGCTTAGCGCGTTTAGCCGAAGTTGGCTTCTCCCCGCATGAGCGCCACACGATAGCCAACAGCTTACGCCACCTCACCAACCGCATCGTCCACCCCCAAGACGGATTATGGCGCAGTGATGAAGCCAAGCTCACCCTCCTCAATAACCGCCGTGAACACCTGATGGCCTCCAGTGCCGATCCACTGGAGCGGATTTACTGGTTGCTGGAAGATGCCAAACGCTATGGCACTTTGCCCTTTGCTGGACTGGCCAGAGCCGGTTTTGTCGCGGTGCAAATGCTCAAATCCTTGGTAGCGGTCGGAGTCTTTGCAGAAACCGATTATCATGCTTTCATGGCGAGCATATTAACCATCAGTGGTCAATTAGCACGCGACCGCGCCACCCTAGATCAAGCCACATTCTTAGCGCGTTATGGTCATCTGCGCCCGGGCACTTACGATATATTATCGCCCCGCTATGACGAAGCCCCCGAAGTCTATTTCGATTGGGCGCAACCTCCCCCCGCACCTGAACCGATCCAGCCGTTTACCCTGACCTTACCTCAAATGCGCGAGATGGTGACCTTACTCAAAACCCACGGTTTAGAGCCTGATCCTGTGGGCTTATTTGATTTTATGCAGGCGGGTATTGAATGGCGGGAACTGGCGAAATTCCACTTCACCCGCAATCTGTCCGATGCTCTCGCCCTGATGACTGAACTCGGCAGTCGCTACGGTTTCAGCCGCGAGGATCTAGCCTATTGTGATATTCGCGTCTTTCAAGAACTGCATATTGCCGCGACTCATCCTCAAGACCTGCTGTTACGCAGCATTGAGCAGGGTAAGGCACGCTATGCAGAAACCCTAAAGCTCTCCCTGCCACCTTTGATTGCCACACCTGATGATATGTGGGCGTTTGAATGGCCGGCGGCGGCTCCAAATTTTATTACCCAAAAACAAGTCACCGCGCCCGTGGTGAGCTGTGAGGCTCGCGATCAACTAGCTCAGGCGATTGTGTGCATTCCCAATGCCGATCCGGGGTTCGATTGGCTGTTTGCCTATCCGCTGGCGGGTCTGATGACCGCTTGGGGTGGTGCGAACTCACACATGGCGATTCGTGCCGGTGAACTGGGATTGCCTGCGGTGATTGGTGCTGGCGAAGTGCTGTATCGCCGCTGGTCAAGCGCCCAGCGTTTGCATATCGATTGCGCGGGTCGGCGGGTGGAGGTATTGGCATGAAGGCAGTGGCGGTCAGTCAACGGGTCGATGCCTGGCCTGAACGCGGCGAAACGCGGGATGCACTGGATCAGCGCCTCAATGTGTGGCTGGTAGCGGCGGGTTATCTGCCCTATCCGGTGCCCAATGGGCTGCCCCAGACGGTGTTGGCGCAGTGGTTAGCGTGGCTCAAGCCCGGCGGAGTGATTCTCTCTGGGGGCAATGACATTGGCACGATCAACGAGCGTGATAGCACAGAGGCGATGATGCTAGACTATGCGGCACAGTATGCCTTGCCACTGTTAGGCTTGTGTCGTGGGATGCAAATGCTGGCGCAGCATGCGGCTATGCCTTTAATCACGGTTGATGACCATGTGCGGACGCGCCATCTATTACACGGCGAAATCCAAGGTGAGGTGAACAGTTACCACAACCTCGGTGTTGCCGATTGTCCTCAAGGTTATCGGGTACTGGCACGCAGTGCAGACGGTGGTATTGAGGCTATACAACATAACCATTTACCCTGGGATGGGTGGATGTGGCATCCTGAACGGGAAACGCCTTTTAGGGAAGCGGATGGGCAATGGTTGAAGAGTTTGTTCGGATGAAAGCAATTATTCTGGCAGCAGGGCGGGGCAGTCGTATGCCTAGGGTTCAAACCATAGCCAAAACCGCGAATGCTGAGTATAGTTAAATGTACGACTCACCCTTTGACCGTCTGGTTTGGCCAGATTCTCTTGAGGAACAGAAAGCACATGCTTTGCATTAAAATTCCAGATCCACTGCAAACGAAAATCGCTGCAATAGCCAGCCTAGCAGAGCAAACGCCTGAACAACTGGCTTTAGAACTGCTGGAAGAACGGATCGATCACCACAGCGCTTATGTTGAAACGGCCTATCTGAGTCGCTCGCCAACTAATCGTGCAAGACTGGATCGAGCGATACGAGACATCAGACAAGGGGGCTTTGAATCAAAAGCTTACCCCCTCACCCTAGCCCTCTCCCCCATAAA
>PWUP01000348.1 GCA_003562535.1 Gammaproteobacteria bacterium
ATTTTTGGGTACAGCCTTTGTATTTGATGCTGAAAGGGGTTTGTTATTTACTGCGTATCATGTCCTTAAAAATAATCACGTTTTGGAGGCTGATAATGAACTGCGAGAAAACGTAGCGCTGGAAGGGTATTCCATCGGCCTGAACGATGGAGTTCCATTATCCTTAAAGTTAATTGACACCTTCATAGCGTATGGATATGACGTAGCAGTCTTAAAGATTGAAGAAGTTGCAGCGATATCACCGCCGCCGGCAGCTTTGGATTTATCGTTTTGGGTGCCAAGTCTAGGTTCGCAGCTCAATGCAATTGGGTACTCCGGAACGGATGGGCATTTGCGACCACATCCGCAAGAGCTAAGCCGGATCATAAGAAAAGATGATTCTTTGCCTTTTTTAGGAGGTCAAGACAAAGCACTTCACGATATGTACGAATCGGTTGAGAGGCTTGCGCCGGGCTATAGCGGGGGGCCTTTGCTTGACCCGTTAGCGAGAGCAATTGCGATCATAAATGCGATTCACCATGGGGCGATAAACTCTGCATATTTTGTACCTCTTCGGGTTTTGCCGTTCCCATTAATGAAATCATTCTTTTCAACGATTGATGACTACCCGAATGTTCAAATAATGGCCGAGGCGTTAAATAGTGAATTAGAGGAACGCAGATTCGCAGACAAGATTCAGGCTTTGGGAAGTAGGCTTACTAACGTCCACTTGGCTTACCTAGCCATGGTAATATTGCAGTACCCGGAGCTATCAGATAGACAAGCCAGTCTGATCAGATGCCCCCTAATGAAGGTACTGCGAGACCGAGATCTTGATAGTATTTCTGAGGCACTTGAAGAATTCGCGCGGCCGGTGCCCCTTGTTATCGCCGTCGGTTCTTTTTGACTTGCTATATTGCTGGAGGCAGGTGTAGTGCGTAGGTTGCCTTTCTCGATTTATAGAATACAACAGACACTGCTTTGGCCTTTAATTTTTGGAATGTCTATTGTATTTTTATTACCAAACTGGTCATTGGCACAAAATCACGAAGAAGTTTACGTCAATTTGCAAGAGATTTTAGCAGGAAACAGCTTTGAAGGAGGCGAAAATGACGCCGACTTGGCTGTGATTTGGGCGCGCCGCCTTTCCGATACAGATCCCGCATCAGCGGTACGATTGCTTAATGGCGCGGGCGTGTTTTACATTAATATTGATGATGCCGAGGTGGCTCGCGGGCTATTGCAAGATGCAGTAGAATTGAGCCAGCAGGCCTACGGTGATGGGCATCCTCTGGTAATCTCTAGTCTATCCAACCTCGCGGTAGCGTACAGGTCCCTTGGGCGTTTTGGTGAGGCTCGGGAGAAGATTGAAGAAGCGCTAAGGTGGGCGCGAGAGCTTTATGGTGATTCACACCCGCGGATTGGTGAGATACGGAACAACCTGGCTGCGATACTCTTAGGGGCGCGAGAGTACGAACAAGCAATTGTTGAAGCGTCTACCGCAATTTCAATTGAGTCGCGCGGTGACGAGTTTCAGCCAGAGTGGCGTATTGCCGCGTTAACCAACCTTGGCATTGCGCAAATGGCTACAGGGTCGTTCGAAGCAGCGCTCGAATCTGTGATGAGCGCTAACGAATTCGCAGAAGCGAGTGGTAACAATTTGATCCTGGCTGATGCGCGAGTTGCTCTCGGTCAAGTCTATAGGGCGATTGGTGAACAAGAACGTGCGGATACAGCATTCGATTTGGCGGCCGGTGGTTACCTCCGCATGGGAGTTCCGCAGCGAGGGGACGTAGGGAGCAGTGCCTCTCCTGAACACGAGACGATCACCATCGCCACGGTCTACAACTCCGCCATGATTATCATGCAGAACCTCTCTTCCCAGTGGGAAGAGGCGACGGGCCACAAGATTGAGTGGGTGGTGCTTGAGGAAAACGTTCTCCGTCAGCGGGTGACGATCGACATCGCCACTGGCGGCGGCCAGTTCGACATCATCACCATCGGCTCTTATGAGGTGCCGATCTGGGGTGCACAGGGCTGGCTGGTGCCGGTCGACGGTTTCGGCGAGGACTACGACTACGACGACATCTTCGAGAGTGTCAGGGCCGGCCTCAACCACGACGGCACGCTTTATGCCGTGCCGATATATGCCGAAAGCTCCGTCACTTTCTATCGTTCGGATCTCTTCGAGGAGGTCGGGCTGGAGATGCCCGAGCAGCCGACCTACGATGAGATTCGCGAGTTCGCCGAGAAGCTGCACGATCCGCAGAAGCACCTCTACGGCATCTGTCTGCGCGGCAAGCCCGGCTGGGGTGGAAACATGGCCTTCGTCTCGACCATGGTCAATGCCTATGGCGGGCGCTGGTTCGACGAGGACTGGCAGCCGCAGCTAACCTCCAATGCCTGGGTCGGTGCCATCAGCGACTATGTCGAACTGATGAACAATTTCGGGCCGCCGGGTGCGAGCTCCTACGGCTACAGCGAGAACCTCGCCAACTTCGCTTCTGGCAATTGCGCCATGTGGGTCGATTCCACCTTCGCTGCCAGCTACCTCTTCAACCCCAACGAGAGCCGGGTCGCCGACAGCACGAGCGTCGCCCTGGCCCCAAAGCAGGTGACGGACAAGGGCGCCGGTTGGTTCTGGTCCAACGCCCTGGCCATTCCCTCCTCCTCGCAAACGGTCGACGTCGCGCAGGACTTCATCGAGTGGGCAACCAGCAAGGAGTACGTTGCGCTCGTCGGCGAGACCGAGGGCTGGTTCGCGGCACCGCCGGGGACGCGGCAAAGCACCTACGAGCTGCAGGAGTATCGGGACGCGGCACCGTTCGCCGAGTTGGTACGCGATGCCATGCTCGCCGCCGACCCGTCGGACGCGACACTTGAGCCCGTCCCCTACACAGGCATCCAGTACGTGGCGATCCCCGAGTTCCAGGGGATCGCCACGGAGGTCGGGCAGGCCATTGCGGCCGCGCTCACCGGCCAGATGACGGTCGAGCAGGCCCTTGAGAACGCGCAAAGGGTGACCGAGCGGACCATGCGCCAAGCTGGCTACCTCAACTAGTTGGACGGCTAATTTATTAACCGTTGCCTTATCGGACTTTGGTCTTCCTTGTCGGTGGCACTGGGTTCGCGTTTCCGATCGGCAATGAAGGTGCTCAATAGTCGCGATTGGCACATGGGCGGGCAGTCACCTCATCGCTGGAGAAACACCGTTCCTGGCGGTATGCAATTGTCAGTTGCGGACTCACAGCGGGTTGTACGACGTGACCCCGCCGAACACCAGATGGGCAGCGCAGGGCTGGAGAACGTCCGAGTCCCAGGTCAGCGTGTCGTTGAGCCTGGCGCCGAACAGCTCGGTGTGCACGGCGCCGAAGCCCACGGCGAGGGCGTTCTGGAAGGTGCCGGCGGAGGTGAACTCGACCAGGTTGCCGACATTGGCGAAGGCCGGGCCGTTGGGGCCG
>PWUP01000222.1 GCA_003562535.1 Gammaproteobacteria bacterium
GCCAGTACTTGGTGCGCTGAACAGGCGGCTGAGAGCGAACGTGCAGGTGAGGACGATGCCTGATTGACAGGATGGACGTGCACGGCCAGTAATGCCACAATTCTATGCTGGTAGCCAGCGTAGATGGCAAGCGCGTGGCTGCTGAGTATCCAGAATCCCCCTAAACAATAAACAGTAAGGAGTCAACGAGAGAATGAAACGACGCCAAATTCTCGCAGGTGCCGGTACGGGTGCCGCCGTGGCAGCGACCACCACCTTATCCGCCCCGGCATTTGCCCAAAATCGCCGGTTTCGCATTGAAATGGTGACTTCATGGCCCGAGGCGCTGACTACGCTGTACGGGACTCCGCAGTATTTTGCTCGGCGTATAGGTGAAATGACCGACGGCGCGGTACAGGTTCGCACCTATCCGGGTGGGGCGCAGGTGGGGCCGCTGGAGGTTTACGATGCGGTGTCTACAGGGGCGTTTGAGGCGTGCCATACTGCGCCGTATTATTTTATTGGTAAATCACCAGCACATGGCTTTTATACCGCATTGCCGTTCGGTCTGACCTTAGCGGAACAAGATTCTTGGTTGCTGGCGGGCAACGGTCAGGCGTTATGGGATGAGCTGAACGAACCGGATAATCTAGTGGCCTTCCCCGGCGGCAATACGGGCGCCCAGACCGGAGGATGGTTTAATAAGGAAATTAACAGCCCGGATGATTTGGTGGGTTTGCGGATGCGGTTCCCCGGCCACGGTGGGCGTACTATGGCCAAAGCCGGAGTGAATGTGCAGCAATTGCCAGGTGGTGAAGTGTTTACTGCCATGGAGCGTGGGGTGCTGGATGCGGCAGAATGGGTCGGACCGTTCGATGATCAGATTTTAGGTATGCATCGCGTGGCGCGATACTATTATATGCCGAGCTGGGCAGAAGCCAGTGCGATGTTGGGCTTTTATTTCAATAAGGATTTTTGGAATGATCTGCCGGCTGACATTCGGGCGCAGATTAAAGCCTGTTGTTATGAATGCAATGCTTGGATGGCCGCTCAGTACCAAGCCCGCAACCCTGTAGCCTTGCGTGAGCTGGAGGATTACGGTGTTGAGGTGCGCAATTTCCCTGAAAGTGTGCTGGCCGCGTTCGAGCGCGGTGCTGAGCAAGTTCATGAGGAAGATATGCAGGCATCGAGCATTTACCGCAAAATTTATGCAGATTGGTCAGAATTTCGCGATACAGTGCGCAGTTGGAATCAGCGGACGACTCATCAGTACGAGCGATTTATTTATCGGAGCTGATTAGCGCGTTAGTCACAAGAGCATAGGATATGGCCTATGCTCTTTTTTGTAGAAGTTTATTATATCATCTTGCTTTATGTCCTGCAGACAACTACTCTAATTCCCGATAACGTGCTTTATAACGATGAATATTCAATAACGCTATAAAGGGTTCATCTTCAATCCGCACATCAGAACGCCTTAGACGTTGACTACCCACGGGTTCAGGCGGTATCGGTACAAAGTCGGGTAGGGGTTCGTCAGGATGGAGTGGAATCAGTACGGGTAGGGGGGTTTGTACCAAACGTCGTTCATCATTCTCAAACACAATATTGGCGCGTAGATGCGGGCGTACCGGTCGAATACGAGCTAAAGGTTCGTTGATCGATAAATGTGACAGTTTCTCTAACGCTTGCCGGGTATGGACGGTTTCAGTGCGCCGTTCTAGCAAGCGTCGCGCCTCGGCCACACTGGTGCGCTGGATTGTGCGTCCTTGTTTTGACCAAGTGAACCCGACTTTTAGGGGACGGCGCTCCAGTAGGGTGATATGCCGATACGCCTGTTTAAGATTCAAGCGGGCGGCTCCCATCCGTTGCATAGTTTGCGCGACCGCATGGTGGCGTTTATGCAGCGTTTCCAGCAGATGATCCGTTTGCGCTTTATTGTGGTTTTTTAAGGCGAGCACTGCGTGTTTAAACTCATCCTTGGCTTGATTACAGTCGCGTGCCGCAGCCAGTGTCGCCGTAGACACACCGAGCAGACCCGGGCAGGTGACGGTATCGCGGCCTTCTTGATCTTCGGTGTACCAGAGTTGCTGGTACAGACGTGCGGCTTTATGGCGCATATCAACAGATTCAGCCTGTTCGGTTTCAGTGCGTGACACCCAACAGGGCAGGCGATAATCGTCCAGCAGTTGACGACAGAACGGCGGCAGTAGGTTCAGTAAGACTTCAAACCGCTCGAAAATTTCGAGATTTTTTAAGGATTCCTGCGACATGGTGGCGATGACCTAATGACTGACTAAAGCTAAAATTTATTATATCATCATATAAATATCAAAAAACCAAACCCACTCATTAAGGCCACATCCAACCACAACAACCACAAAGTGAATAAGGCATCTATTCCGCCAATCCCTAGCGGAATAGATGCCAATACTGGTGTTTTAAGAAGCCACTGCCGGTTCTGTTTGGCTGGCAGTCACTTTGTCAGGATTACGGCCAATGACCAGCAGAATCAGCAACAGCACAGCAACACCGGCCAGTAAGGCATGCCACCACTCGTAGTAGCCATACGCCACGGGTAAGCTACCAAGGCCAATAGCCACAATACCCACCAATAGCGCGTAGGGCAGTTGAGTGCGAACATGGTCGATGTGGTCACATTGCGTTGCCAAAGACGACAAAATGGTCGTGTCTGAAATGGGCGAACAGTGATCACCCCAGACCGCGCCAGCCAGCACCGAGGCGATGGTCGCGTAGAAAATCGCCATGCCCTCAGCATCGATCATGCCAGCAGCGCTGAGAATTGCCCAACTGAGTGGAATCGCCAAGGGCATAATAATGCCCATAACTCCCCAGCTTGAGCCAGTAGCAAATGCAGTAATGGCCGCCAGTACAAAGACCAGCGTTGGCAATAACCGTGGATCCACCGCATCGCCCAGAATAGAGACCAGATAATCGGCGGTGTGCAGCACTTCATTGACATTGGACAACGCCCAAGCCAATACCAAGATAATCACCGCCAAGAGCATCGAACGTACTCCGGTGTACCAAGCGTCGATCACTTCACCCAAGCTAAGGATGCGTTGACCCAGTGACAAGGCACCGGCCACGAGCACGGCTAACAGCGAGGACCACATCATGGCTTGATAGGAATCACCCGCGCCGATGATCTCGCGCAGTGGGGCACCGGCTGGATTGTCCTGCGCCCCCGTGATGTAGATGCCACCCAACGAGCCTAAGACCAAGACCAGAATCGGAATGACAGCGTTACGAGCGCGATGGGGTTTATCCGGTTTGGGTTCGCGTTCCTGGTCTTCGGCCTGCGAAACGCCAGTGTTTGCATCCGGCCTGTAAAGCTGGCCAGTCTGACGGGCTCGGCGTTCGGCAGTCAACATCGGGCCAAAATCGCGACCCAATACAGCCACCATAAATACAAATAACAGGGCTAAAA
>PWUP01000298.1 GCA_003562535.1 Gammaproteobacteria bacterium
CCATTCCCGAGAACTTGTATAACTATCCTACGGCGATTGTGCACCGCCGCTTTGAGGAAGAAGGCGGCGATCTCAGTCGTAATCCGGTTGGTACCGGGCCTTATGAGCTGGCGGAATTCCGCATCGGTGAGCGGGCGGTGCTGCGTCGTCGCGCCGAGCCGTATTGGGGCGGCGAGGTTTATCTGGACGAAATCCGCTATATTGATGTCGGCTCCGACGCCAATGCCATCTTAGGTGCGCTGGCCTCGCGGCAGGTCGATGCGGTGTATCGGCTGCAATTGGCTACGGTCGATGCGGCTCGTCGCATCCCCGGCGTGGTGGTATCCGAAGCGGTGACGGCTCAAACTGGGGTGATTCGCATGAAAGTCACCGAACCGCCATTTACTGATCACCGAGTGCGCCGCGCAATTCAACTGTGTTCGGATAATCAACAAAATCTCGACCAAGCTCACCGAGGTATGGGCCAGGTGGCCGATCATCATCATGTCGCCGAAGTCCATCCTGAGTATTTCCCGCTGCCGCCGTTGCCCCGCAATGTCGATGAAGCACGACGTTTGCTGGCCGAAGCCGGTCAAGAAGGCTTAACCGTTGACTGTGCGGTAGGCAATACCGCCGGTTCTTGGGAACAAGATTCGGTGGCTGTTTTGCAGCAAAATCTGCGTGAGGCAGGAATTAATCTGAACATTCAGGTGTTGCCTGCGGCGCAATACTGGGATATTTGGGATAAAGCTCCGTTTAGCCTGACGGTGTGGACGCACCGGCCTCTGGGTACTATGGCCTTAGCCTTGGCTTATCGTAGTGGGGTGCCGTGGAATGAAACCAGTTATTCCAACCCCGAGTTTGATGCCGCCTTGGCGCGTGCCGAAGCCTTGGTCGATGTTGAGCAGCGCCGGGACGCTATGGAAGAGGCGCAGCGCATTTTGCGTGAAGATGCCGTCATGGTGCAGCCGTTTTTCCGTGCGGAACTCACGGCGCATTTGGATCATGTCAAAGGCTGGCAAACCCATCCCACCTTGTACCACCAGTTCCAGAACGTCTGGATTGACGCCTAGATCGGTTGAGTGGGTCGGCTGCGGCTGACCCGCTGTTACAGCAACTAGCGAGTCCCCCTCATCATGCTGATGCTCATTCTCAAACGACTGGGTTTCATGGTGTTCACCATGCTGGTCGTATCGCTGTTGATCTTCGCCCTGTTAGAAATCAATGTCGAAGGGGTGGCGGTTAAGGTTCTTGGCCCTTATACCACTGAGGAACAGCGTAATATTTGGCTGGAAGAAAACGGTTATTTTCGGCCCTTTTTTGTGCGTTACGCCGATTGGCTGACCTCCTTTGTGCAAGGTGATTGGGGCGAATCCACCCGGTTTCGCCGTCCGGTCGCTGAGGTATTACTCCCCAGACTCGGCAATACCGCCTTACTGGCCGCCTGTGTGTTTGCCATTATGGTGCCCCTGGCGTTGATTTTGGGCATTTTGGCCGGGATGCGCGAAGGCTCTAAACTGGATCGCTCCATTTCGGTGACCAGTATCATTACCACCTCGGTGCCCGAGTTCGCTAGCGCGGTGTTGTTTGCCTCGCTGTTTGTCTTCTGGTTAGGCTGGCTGCCGGGAACCAGCGGCATGGCCGATGGGTTTGCCTGGAATCAAATGGTGCTGCCGGTGCTGGTGCTGGTGGTCTACAGTTTTGGCTATGTCGCCCGCATGACCCGCGCCTCGATGGCTGAAGTGATGACCACGCCGTATATTCGTACCGCGATCCTCAAAGGGCTGCCGTTTCGCCAAGTGGTACTGAAACACGCGCTGCGTAATGCCTTAATCGCCCCATTTACCGTGGTGTTATTGCAAATCAACTGGCTGCTCTCGGGGGTGATTGTGGTGGAGTTCTTTTTTGCCTATAAAGGCTTTGGAGCCTTGTTACTGGAGGCGGCGCTGAATCAGGATATTTATCTGATCGAAGCCTGCGCCATGATTGCTGTCGCCGTGGTGGTGGTGGTGCAGACCCTAGCCGATATTGGTTACACCTATTTGAATCCACGGATTCGTTTCAGTTGAACGAGGGCAAGCGATGAGTGCTGAGGTTTTGGTCAAACAACCGGCGACTGGCTATTTAGCGGCTTTATGGCGGGCGCTGCAATCGTTCCGGCTATTGCGCGAATCTTGGGTCGGCATGGTGGGAGCCGCGTTAGTCGGCTTCTGGCTGCTGGTGGCGCTGTTTGCCCCGGTGTTGGCACCTTTTGATCCACTGGCCACTCTGCAACCTTTTGCGACTCCCGGTACGGAGTTTGCGGGTAATGCCCAGGTGTCTGCGGGTACCTTTTGGTTAGGCACGGATCATCTGGGACGGGACATTCTCTCGCGGATTATTTGGGGGGCGCGCACCGTGTTGTTTTATTCGGTGCTGGCAACCGTAGTGGCGTATATGGTGGGCATTACTATGGGGTTGGCTGCCGGTTATTATGGCGGCTGGATTGATGAAATCCTGTCGGCGCTCAGTGCGATTATTTTAGCCTTCCCCGTGCTGGTGCTGTATATCGTGATTATTACCACCATCGGCGCGTCGGGTTTGAACATTGTGATTGCGATTACCTTTGCGACCGGGCCGTTGGTGATGCGGATTGTGCGCGGTTTGGTCTTAGATTTACGCCACCGTGAATATGTGGCTGCGGCACAAACTCGCGGCGAATCCGCTTGGCGGATTATGCTGGTGGAAATCTTGCCCAATGCCCGTGGGCCATTGATTGTCGATGCCTGTTTGCGGCTGGGTTATGTGATTATCACCATCGGCGTACTCGGTTTTCTCGGTCTGGGTCTACCGCCACCGAATCCCGATTGGGGCAGCATGATTAACGATACTCGTGCGATGGCGATGGCGTTTCCGCACATGACGATTTACCCCTGTATTGCGATTTCCTCGCTGATTCTTGGATTCAATCTCATGGCCGATGGACTGCGCGAAATTTCGCTGCGTGACTGATGGATTCAATAACAGAGGAAAACCATAATGCAACCTGACCATGCAAACACCGCCCAGCGCTTATATGCTCTTTATGAAACCTTGCCGCAATCTGTGCAGCAAGATTTCTTGCACAAGTTATTAGAAAAACAACAAGAACAAGTCGAGCAAGAGGCGCTGTATTTAGCCTGTCAGCAAGCAAAGGAGGAAGGCGAATTTTTAACCGAACAAGAAACACACGATTTTATTAATTTCTCGTTCCCACGCTCCTGCGTGGGAATGCATACGGATCTCACTCATGGGCAGAAGCCGTTGTTTCCGCTGCCGGACGGGGCAATATGCCCCATCCGTATTGTTTTTGCTGCATGTTTTTCTCGTTCCCACGCTCCTGCGTGGGAATGCATACGGATCTCACTCATGGGCAGAAGCCGTTGTTTCCGCTGCCGGACGGGGCAATA
>PWUP01000102.1 GCA_003562535.1 Gammaproteobacteria bacterium
ATTTCGACGCTATAGGTACGCCCTTCCTCGCTTTGCCAGGTCAAGCGTACGCCATCCTCAGTCCGTTTGATGTCCGTGACCTGCAGCACAGAGTTGGGATCCAACGGATCTGTGCCAGCTAGATACTCCTGCCAATTGGTCAAGCCGTCTCCGTCCGGATCGGCGTCTGGACTCGAATCCGCGTCGCCCCACTCGATGCCGGCCGCCCAGGTCGCATAGGAGATTTCACCCCCGTCCAGCTTCAGTTCGTACGGGCCATATGTGGATTCCTGCCCTTGACTGTCCACTTCAATAATCTGGTAGTGCTGTATTCCGCCAATCAGCGCGGCTTCTGCATCGCTCTGCTCGTAGGTCTTAGGCGCAGGCTCGAATGGATCAGCGGGAATGATGGACGCGTTAATCCGTAGCCAAGCGCCGTCCACCAGTCGCTCCAGATGATAGCCCACGGTATCCACTTCCATGGCCACGTCCCAGGATAGGATCGCCACGCCGTTCTCAATCCGTGCCCGCACAGCGGAGATCACGGCTAAGGTTGGCTCCGGTGTAAAGCCGAAATCATACCAAGCGGGTGGTATTTCCAGACCCGGACTGTATGGATCATCCTGATTCAGACCGACATTGGTCTGGCCCTGCCAAGTAACCGCCACCGTGCCCAGCGGAAATTCGGAATTCTCCCACGGATCCACCCCTGCCGCATTGTGCGGGGTATGATTGAGCCCTCCACCCGGATTCTCAACCTACAAGATAAAGGTCGGCGACGCGGCATTCGTGCCGTTGTGGTTCTCATCCAGCAGCAGATTACCGAAGCTGTAGAATCCGTCCGCATCGGATACAGTAACCAGTTCATTGGTCACTCCATTAGAGTAGATGATTTGTAGGCGGACCGTCACACCAGGCAGACCAACATCTTCCGGATCTTGACGACCGTTACCGTTTTGATCGAGCCAGATCCGGTTGCCCAACGCAGCACCATCCACATAGTAGCCAAAGTCAGCAGTCAGGTTCTCCGGCTCAGCCGGTGTCAACACCACGGCATACGGATCAGATTGGCTGTTGTTATTTTCACCCGAATTCGGACCGGTCGATTTCCAGTAGCCGTTCAACACATTGAATTCGTCCGTCACGACGACGACATAATTGGCTGAACCACTACTATCATCGACGGACAAACCCTCAAAGATATAGTTGCCATTGGCATCGGTGATGGTTGATCCGACCTTTGGATCACCCGGACTGACCGTGCCGGTCCCGTCGAGATCCCAATACAGATCCAGCGTCACACCCTCAATACCACTTTCGGTAAGCGGATCAAACACGCCGTCCGCGTTGCGGTCTTCCCATATCTGGTCACCGATGCGGCCCGGACCGACATAACCGAAGTCTTGATCCAGGTTGATCAGCGGTTCCGTATCACCAATGGTGACCGTGGAACGGTGCGGGGTACCTAATCCGTCCGCATCAAAGGTCTGCGTCAGTCCCGGAGGAGGTGTCGCCACTACAACCGTGTAGGTACCCGGTGGCAAGCGGCCGAAGTAATAGTAGCCATCGTCTCCGGTGACCGTGGAGGCGATGAGGTTGTCGGCATCGTCATACAATTCCATGACGAGTCCGGGAATACCGGGCTCGTTCGGGTCTTGTATACCATCGCTATCGATGTCGAGCCAGACACGATCACCGATCGCCCCGCGCAGAGGCTCTTGGCCAAGCGCGGTGTAGCCGAAGTCCTGTTCCAGGTTTTCAACCGGAGTCGGAACGAGGCCGTCGGGATCCAGCGCCACGGCGCTGATGTTCGGCGTAACGATGCCATCGCTATCATAGGTCGGCTCAAGGCCTTGGAGGACGCCGTTGACGTCATTGACCCAGACGAGGTAGTTGCCGTCCGGCACGCCGGTGAACAGATAGCTGCCGTTTGCATCGGTGACCGTGGTCGCGACGATCGGATCACCTGGACTCCATTCACCATTACCGGCAATGTCGCGAATCAAGGCCACAGTGACACCGCCGATTCCATATTCATCGTTGTCGTCGCCCGGCGGCAAACCATCGCCGTCCGGCCCGATTTGATTGGCGTTGGCGTCAAACCAGACGCGATCACCCACACTATTGTTCTGTGAGGCCGGTGGCTGATACCCAAAGTCGGCGTTGAGGAACACGTCACCGGGAGCCAACACAATCGGTACGGTCGTGCGGTTGTCGTCTTCACCCGCAGGCAGGGCCTGACCAAAGAAGTCCGGATCGCCGGTTTGGGTGTAGCCTTCCAACGGCTGACCTGGATCAAAGTTTTCGTCATCCACCACCACGACATACGCGCCAGCCGGCAGGTCGTTGAAGATGTAGTGTCCAGTGTCGTCCGTGACGCGTACGGGATTGTATCCACCCACTTCATAAAGCGCATCGTATACCCCGTTGCTGTTCGCGTCATAGAACAGGCGGACCGTAACGCCCGGCACACCCAGCTCGCCGGGGTCTTGCACGCCGTCGCCGTTGGCATCAATCCAAACCCGGTCACCAATGGCGCCCAGGCCGTCGTCATCGGTCACCTCATCGGACGGGCGATGGTTATAACCGAAATCGGCGGTGAGATTGATTTCGCGCGGGCCGAGATCAATGCGATACCCCGTCAATCCGCCCGCACCCGGAATCAGGTCATCGCTATGATCCTGATTGCCAAAGTCGGCGTTCGGCAAGGTGTAGTTCGTGGTCTGACTCATGCCCGGGAACGGCAAGGTGTAGGGCGCACTGTCCGTGCCATCCTCCACATCGACATAATAGGTACCACTGGGCAGCCCACTGAATAGATAACCACCCTTATTATCGGTTAGCGTGGTGGCCACCAAGTTCCCATCTCCATCATAGAGATTGACGCGGACATTGGGAATGCCCGGCTCGCCGGCATCCTGGAACCCGTCGGAATTCTCGTCCAGCCAGACATAATTCCCGATCGCGCCCAGCGGACGATAGATCCCGGCATCGAGGTTGTTGTTCACCTCGCCGGAAGCCAGGGTAACGGGCGGAGTCCGTCCGGTCACGGGATCAGCATCCGAGTTGAGCGGACCATCTACCCCTGCCCCGTCCGCGTCTTGCGGCGAGAAGACGAAACCATTCGGCAATTCAAACTCAACTACATAGGTGTCCGGCGGTAGGTTCGTGAAGCTATAGAAGCCTAGAACATCTGTTGTCGTGGTGGCTATTACCGTACCGTTGGTCAACAGATTCACCGTCACCCCGGGCACGCCCGGCTCGTCGGAATTTTGAATACCGTCTTCGTTCAGATCGAACCAAACAAAGCCGCCCAAGGCGGCTGGCGTGTTGATCTCGTACGGCGCGTCATTGGTTAGCGGCGGCACCGGCGGGGTTTCAGGTGGCGTGGTCGGGCTGGC
>PWUP01000343.1 GCA_003562535.1 Gammaproteobacteria bacterium
CACTAGGAGCGGCCACCCGCACTTGCAGCGTGTGGTTATCCGGAAAAACGGTGAATATCTGGACATCTATATGGGTTAACTGCTGAGGCTGGGCACACTCAAACACATACTCGACAAAAAAATCGGCATGATCATGACTGTGGTCATGCCCGTGATCGTGGCCGTGGTCATGCCCATGATCGTCGTGGCCGTGGTCATGCCCATGATCATCGTGGCCGTGGTCATGACCGTGATCATCGTGGCCGTGGTCATGCCCATGATCATCGTGGCCGTGGCCATGACCGTGATCATCGTGGCCGTGGTCATGCCCATGATCATCGTGGCCGTGGCCATGACCGTGATCATCGTGACCGTGATCATGACCGTGATCATGACCGTGGTGGTCATGATCATCCAACTGGACAAAACGCGCTTCAGCGACATCCAGTCGGCATTCCGCTGCTTCGGGAAGCAAGAACAACTCCCCTGCGGCGCGCAACTGCTGCAGCGCAGCGGCTACCGCCTGCTCATCTTCCGGGGTTGTCGGCTGATGCTCAAAACCCACGACATCCGCCCCTGGCAAGGTTAAATCCATCAGCACATACGCGCCATCGAGTACCACATCCAGATGGCCAACGCCATGAACATGGGCACCATGCTGGCGGAATTCACCGTGATCATGATCGTGGTCATGTTGACCCGCAACCGCAGTGGTGGCCAAAGCCGCAGTGACCGCAAGACTCAGTAAGGATTGACGCATCGCATTATACTCCCTAAAAACCGAAAAGTTACTTTATAACATTTCTTGAGTAACCCAACCAGTGAACAATTAGCAAGCTCGACTTTTTAACACGCGTCAGCATGCGTATCGCGGGCGGCGTTAACCAACCCCAGAAACAACGCTTGCTGGCGGCGTTTCTGGGGTAGAAATTCCGGATGCCATTGCACACCGATCACATACGGATCAGTCTGGCGCTCAATGGCTTGAATCACCCCACTGACTTCGTGCGCCACACTGCGCAATCCAGTACCGAGCTCAGCCACTGCTTGATCGTGCAGCGCATTCACCCGACACGGCTGCGCACCCAGCCAGCGCGCCAATTGACTCGATGAGTCAATCTCTACCGTCTTACGCGGCAATACACTGCGCACTTTCGGATGTTCGCTGTAAAATCCCTGCAAGCTTTGATGCAGGGTGCCACCACAAACGACATTTAATAACTGCATCCCTCGGCAAATCCCCAGTAACGGCAGCCCCCGCGCCAACGCCTCATGGATCAACTGCTGTTCCAGCGTATCGCGCTGCGGGTCTTGGCCAGTGGTGCGAATCCATAACAGCCGTCGAATCAGCCACACCAGGGGATAAATCAAATACCCCAGCCAGCGCTGGCTGCGTTGCGGTTCGGAGGCTTTGATTTCGGAGAATAAATCACTGGGATCACCGCCGTAAAGCTGGGGATCGACATCGGCACCTCCGCCGATAATCAGGCCATCGAGTTGTTCAAGTGGCCGCGACCGCTTAGGGGTGATGCGGATCGGCCAACCACCCGCACGGATCACCGCCAGCGCGGTCAACCACCAAGCTGCCGCACCCCCTCGGCAAGGCCCGGTGACACCAATCCGTGGCCGTCTCATGCTAAGACGCGCTCGCCGGTTGAGGTAGACGACCGTCTCCAGCGACTCAGACACTCACCCCAGACCAATAGCGTCGGCGTTAACAGCAAGGTCAACGGCGTAGCGATTAACAGTCCGCCGACAATGGCGGTGGATAATTGAATCCAATACTGAGTCGAGGGCGCACCGATGGTGAAATCACGCCCGACAATATCAATGGTCAAGGCCAACACCATAGGCATCAGCCCGAGAATAGTGGTGACTGAGGTCAATAGAATCGGCCTGAGCCGTTGCGCCCCGGTACGCAGTGCCGCATCTATCGGTTCTAAACCTTGGCGGCGCAAGACATTATAGGTATCGATCAGCACGATATTATTATTAACCACAATGCCGGCTAAGGCGATCACCCCCACCCCACTCATGACAATGCTGAACGGCTCTTGACGCAGCAACAGGCCGATCAACACTCCGGCAGTGGAAAACACAATGGCGGACAGCACCAGCAGCGCCTGATAAAAACTATTAAACTGCGTGACTAAAATCATCACCATGAGGGCAATCGATAGCAAAAACGCTAAGACTAAAAACTCAGCGGTTTCAGCTTGGTCTTCGGCCTGACCGCGAAACCGCACACTGACCTCGGCATCCAAGGGCTGTTCATCCAGTGCCCGCTGTAAACGCCGAATCTGCTCATCGGCCAATAGACCGGGGGCCACATCGGCCTGCACCGTATGGGTACGCATTCCGTTGGCGCGTTTAATGATGCCGGTTTTGGGGGCTGGTTGGAACTCGACAAAATTGCTGACCGGTATCAGGCCGTAATGGGTTGGAACCCGCAAATTCACCAATTGACCCAAATTGCGTTCGTCGAAAGGAAAGCGAATGCGGATATCGACTTCCTCATCTGAATCATCGGGACGATAACCACCGAGACGTAATCCCTGAGTGGTCATTTGCACCGCATTACCGAGCAAACCGATATCCGCCCCATAACGTGCGGCTTCGCGATGATCAACATTCAACCGCAATTCAATCCCCGGCAAAGACCGGTCATCTTCGATGTCCACAAACCCGCCGAGCTGGTCCATGGACTGACGCAGTTGTGCAACGGCTGCAACCAAGGCAGCGTGATTGCGGCTGCTGAGTTCCACCTGCACCGGCTTGCCAAAGCCTAAACCGTCTTCTTGCTCACGAAATTCTAATAGAATACCTGGCAAATCAGCCGTATCGCGGCGCAACCGTTCCAGAATATCCACAGCCGGTGGCCGCAGCCGCCAGTCCACCAGTTCCAACTGAATGATACCGATGACATCTTCAGGATAGTCCACCAGCAACCGTTCCTGTTGAGTCCCAATAGTCCGGGAATACACGGTTTGCAATTCGGGCACTTCCAGCAAGCGCTGTTCAACTGCTCGCACTAAGCGATCCGCCTCATGAATGGATAAATCACCACGGGCTTGAATCTGCACCTGGGCAAAGCGCGGTTCGACATGAGGGAAAAAATCGACCCCACGGCCAAACTGGCCATAGCTCATATACACCGCGACCACCATCAGCACAGCGGCGGCCAAGGTGTGTCCGGGGTGTTTGAGCAAGAGGTGCAAGGCATTGAGATAACGAGCCGTGAAGCCCCCCACAACGCTGAAATCACCGCGTTCAGCCGCTTGAATCCGTGCCACTTGTTCGGGGTGACTGGCGCCCTGCTCGCCGAGTAAGGATCCAAGTACCGGAATAAAAATCAATGCCATAGCCAGTGAGGCCAACAAAGTCACCAGCACCGTGGCCGGCAGGTAAAATAAAAACTCACCGACCACTCCAGGCCAGAATAACAACGGCACAAACACGGCCAGGGTGGTCGCGACTGAAGCAGTAATCGGCCAAGCCATGCGCTGGGCTGCGTGCAAATAGGCTTGATGCGGGGGTTGACCTTCGGCCAGATAGCGATCCGCCTGCTCCACCACCACAATCGCCCCGTCCACCAGCATGCCGACCACCAGAATCAGGGCGAATAACACCACGATATTCAGGGTAAAGCCCAAGAGTTGAATCGCTAAAATCCCGCTCAAGAACGCACCGGGAATCGCTAAACCCACCAGCCATGATGAGCGGCCACCCAAGGCTAACACAATGGTCAGCATGACTAAAATAACAGCGGTAATGACGTTATTTTCTAAATCGCCGAGAAAATCACGCACATCTTCGGCCATGTCCTGCAAATAGGTGACCTGTACGGATTCCGGCCACTCCGTCCGCGCTGCTTCAATGATGGCTCGCGCCTCAGCCACGGTATCGAGGATATTGGCACCCGCCCGCTTGCGAATTTCCAGCGCTACCGCCGGCTGACCGTTAATCCGAGCAAAACTGGTGGGATCAGCAAAAGTACGGCGCGCCGTAGCGACATCGGCAAAGGTGACTACGGTGCCATTGTCCACTTTAACGGGTAGATCGAGCACATCCTGCCAGTCAGCAATCACTCCCGGCACAGTCACACTGACCCGCCCGGCACCGGTGTCTATTGCCCCAGCGGCCACCAGTTGATTATTACGCTCAATCGCTTGAATCAACTGCCCATAGGGGATTTGATAGCTTTCCATGGTCAGCGGATCGACCATCACTTCCAGCACATCCTCACGATCACCGCCGATGTTGACCTCCAACACCCCCGGCAACGCCTCGATCTGATCACGCAGTTGCCGTGCCATTTGCACCAAAGTACGCTCGGGCACCGAACCAGACAGCATGGCGGTGATCACCGGAAACATCGACAAATCCACTTCCATCACCCGAGGTTCGTCAGCACCGGCAGGCAATTGCGGACGCACTAAATCAACTTTTTCACGCACATCGGCCAGCGCCCGACGATTGTCGAAACCCGCTTCAAAATCGAGGCGAATCAAGGCAAAGCCTTCGCCTGCCTGGGCAATCAGGTCTTTCACGCCGTTGATCGGTTGCAGTTCACGCTCCAGCGGTCGCACCAGCAAACGCTCACTGTCTTGTGGTGAAATTCCACTGTAATTAACACTGACAAAGAAAATGGGGATATCAATATCGGGGGCGGCTTCTTTGGGAATGGAAATATAGGCAATAATGCCCGCAGTTAATAACAGCACAAACAGCGCCACGACGGTGCGGGTACGGGCAAACGCGGATTGGATGAGCGCATTCATCAGCGGGTTACGGTGTCAGCAGGGGTGCCGCCGCAGTCTCGCTGATGCGCACCTGCTCGCCGGCATTGACAAACCCTTGCCCGATGGTGATCACCCGCGCCTGTTCCGGTAGGCCCGTCACCCAGAGCCCTTCAGCATCGGCGCGAATCGGCTCAATGGCATAAAACACTACGGTGTCCTCGGCATCGACGGTTTTCACTCCCAAACGCCCCTGTTCATCGAGCACAATCAGCGCTGGGGAAATAAAATGCGCCTCTACCTGCTCGACCGGAATGTCAATCCGCACACTGATACCGGCAGGTAAACTGCGTTCGGGATTGGGCACCCGGATTTCAACCCGAAAAGTGCGGGTAGCCATTTCCGCCAGCGAGGCCACATAGGTGATCTCTCCTAAGCGTTGCAAGCCATCAGTGAACACCACCTTAGCCTCTCCACCAACGTGCACTTGATACACTCGATGTTGCGGCACCTGCACCACGGCCATCAAAGGATTGTTCTCAATAATTCGGGCAATCTCATCGCCCCGCGAGACATAATCGCCGACGGCGACCCAGCGGCGATCCACCACCCCATCAATTGGGGCTTTAACCTGAGTGTTAGCAATGTCTAGGCGCACACTTTCCCGCTCAGCACGCGCCGCTTCCAGATCGGCCAAGGCATTTTCTACCCGCAACTGAGCTTGAAACCCCTGATCGGCGAGTTGGCGGGCAGCTCGGTAGTCGGCTTCACGTCCGGCCACTGCGGCCTCCGCACGGCGCAACCGAGCGCCGCGATCGTCCATGGCGATTTGCACTATGCCCTGCCCCACGTTCACCTCAGCGCCTTGTGCCACCAGCAACGCCTCGATCCGCCCCGCCGTTTCCGCCCGCACGGTAACGTGCTGGTCAGGCACAACCTCACCTTGCAGGGTTAAGCGTCGGGCAATGGGGTGCGCTTGACTGTCGATCACCGCCACCCTCATGGGCTGGGCGGCGGGACGTTCAGCAATTACCGGGGGTTCACGGGTCAGCGTACCACTGGCCACCCACACCACCAGCAACAGCGCCAGCCCCATGAGGACTAACGTCGCGCTGTGCTGGCGCAGAACGGTGAGCATATCGCTTAAGCGGTTGGGCGGACGAACAACTCCACCCGGCGATTAAGCGCTCGACCTTCCGGGGTGGCATTGCTGGCACGCGGCTCGTGGAAACTGCGGCCTTGGGCGGAAAGTCGCTGCGGTGCTACCCCACGCAGGCTCAGATAGCTCACCACACTTTGAGCGCGGCGTTGCGAGAGATCGCGGTTATAGGCATCGGAACCGACGTTATCGGTATGCCCGACCACTAACACTTGCGAGCGTGGATCTTGATTCAAAATACGCGAGACTTCATCCAAAGCCGGACGGAACTCGGGCTTAACATCGGCTTGATCAAAACCAAACAGCACCTCACTGGGGAAGTTGACCTGAATACTGCCGTCTTGCAAACGGCTGACTTCCATACCCAGGCGCTGATTCTCTTGCGCCATACGCTGCAACTGCTGGGCTTGTTGATCCATGGCGTAGCCTATTCCACCCCCCAAGGCCGCTCCCGCCGCCGCTCCGTAATAACGTCCGTGGCGACCATCGAGTTGATGGCCGAGCACACCACCGGCCACCGCCCCGATGGCGGTACCCGTAGTGGTGCGTGAGTACGGATCATTCATACAGGCACTCAAGGCCAATAAACTGCACAGCACTAGCATTACACGCACAGAATTTGTCATGATGTGTTACTCCATAAAGTATAGGTACGACTGTGACTCATATTATCGGATTAATACTCCCTAAACTCGTACCGTGGGTTAATATCAGCCTAGTGATAACCCTAGCCTATGTCATCGCCGATCTGAGTCTGCGTTGGATCCATCCACCCACGGCACCACCGCCTGTATTGACCCAACCCCTTAGCGGTGCACAACCCACATCCACCGCAAGGAATTATACCCAAATGGCTAACTGGGCGTTATTCGGTTCACCTGTTGAGCCTACTCCTGCGCCGGTCGTCGTTGTGAATGCCCCTGAAACCCGGCTGAATGTCCGTCTGGCGGGTATTTTCCACAGCAATGAACCTGATGGCTCACCGTTAGCACTGATTGCCGTGGACAATCGCACTCAACAGGTGTTTAAAACCGGTGACCGCCTTAATGATGGCACCCGGATCAGCCAAATTCTCACCGATCGCGTTTTGCTGGATCGTAATGGACAGATCGAGGCGTTGAGTTTGCCGCGTGAAACCGTCGATCATGGTCTGTCCAACACCCGCTCCGCCACCACTAACGGTTCAGCGACTGCCCCCCATACCATCGACGCGACCACCGTGGCGGCTGAACTGCGCCGTCAGGTCAGCAATAATCCCGATGCATTACTTGACCTGGCGTTCGCCACCCCCTATTTTGCTGATAACCAGTTTGCCGGCTTGCGCCTAGACCCCGGTCGTCAACCCCATCTGTTCAACCAACTTGGGCTGCAATCTGGGGATATTGTAATCGCACTCAATGGCAGACGCTTGACCAATCCCAACCAGGGTATGCAGTTATTGCAAGAACTGCTGAGTGCCGAACGTCTTGAGGTGCAGGTGCAGCGCAATGGCCGCAACCTACCACTCACTTTTATTTTGAGCCGCTAAATCATTATGCTGCGTTTGCTGTACGGTTTACTTCTACTGATTGCTGCCACGCCCACTCTGGCCAATACCGTCACATTGAATCTTAAAGATGCGGATATCAATGCGTTAATTGCTAGCGTCTCTGAGATCACTGGACGTAATTTTATTGTCGATCCTCGGGTGCGAGGGCAAGTCACTGTGGTTTCATCGCGACCACTGCCCAGCGATGAGATTTATGCGATTTTTCTGTCTATTCTGGCCGTACACGGCTATGCAGCCGTTCCCGGTGAAGCAGCGACGAAAATTGTTCCGGTAGCCGGCGCTAAACAAGAGCAAATTCCCAATCTCGGCACCTTCCCCATTGACGGCGATGATCAGATGGTCACCCAAGTGTTAGCATTGCGCCATGTGGCCGCTGCCCAGCTCGTACCGCTGTTACGACCCTTGATTCCAGCGGATGGCCATTTAGCCGCCTACGCGCCGGGTAACAGTTTGATTGTCTCAGATCGAGTCGGTAATGTGCGCCGGATTGCCGAGCTGGTCGAGCGCATGGATCAAGCCGGCAGCACCGGCAATGAGGTCATCACTCTGGAACACGCAAACGCCGAAGAAGTCGCTCGGTTACTGCGTGAGCTGATTCCCAGCCAACAGGCTGAAGGCGCTTTACCCCCCCGAGTAGTTGCCGATGCTCGTTCCAACAGCCTGCTACTGAGCGGCGGAGAATCTGCACGGCGCCAACTGCGACCATTGATCGCCGCACTCGATACCCCCATTGTCGCCGCAGGCAATACCCGCGTGGTGTATTTACGTCATGCCCGTGCCGAGGAGCTGTTACCCGTTTTGCAGGGGCTTGGCCAGCGCCTACAAGCGGATGCTGAGGGTCAGACCACCGGCACCCGCAGCACAGCGGTCGATATTCAGGCGGATCCCACCACCAATGCCTTAGTCGTCACCGCCCAACCGGATGCCATGCAAGCGCTGCAACAGGTCATCGAGCAGTTGGATGTGCGCCGAGCGCAAGTATTAGTAGAAGCCGCAATTGTTGAAATCGCCTCGGATCGGGTTGCCGAGCTGGGCGTACAATGGTTTGTCGATGGCAGTGAGGACGGCAACGTCGTCGGTCTGACGAACTTCAGCAGCGCCAGCTTTAATGGCTTAAGCTTGGGCGATTTAGCCCGCGCCATTGCCAGCGGTTCAGTACCCAGTTCTGTGCCGTCTGGGATCACCGCCGCGCTGGGGGATTTCTCCGGCAGCACCCGTTTTGGAGCGTTGATCAGTGCCTTGGCTTCAGATGCCGACACCAATATTTTATCCACCCCGACGCTAGTGACCCTGGATAATGAAGAGGCCGAAATTATTGTCGGTCAGAACGTACCGTTTATTACCGGCACCTTCACTACCCCAGTGGGCGATGGGACGCAAACGAATAACCCGTTCCAGACCATCGAGCGTCAAGACGTAGGGCTGACCTTACGGATTCGCCCGCAAATCAATGAAGGCGGCTCGGTGCTGCTGTCGATTGATCAAGAGGTGTCGCAGGTGGCGCAAACCGCCGCTGCTCTGGCATTGGCTCAAGGACCGACGACTAATAAACGCTCGATTCGCACCAATGTCTTGGTTGAAGACAGTCAGATTCTGGTGCTTGGGGGGTTGATCGACGACACTCTGACCGAGACCGAACAAAAAGTCCCGGGTTTGGGCGATATCCCCCTGTTAGGCAATCTGTTCCGCTACCGCCAAACCAGTATGGGTAAGCGCAATTTAATGATTTTCCTGCATCCAGTGATTCTGCGTGATGCGGCAACCGGCAGCGAACAAACCCGTTTCAAATACGAAACCATTCGTGAAGCCCAACAACGAGCCATTGACCGCGCGGTCAATCTGCTCCCCGATGCCCAGCCGGCACAACTGCCCCCCCTGCGTGAACTTGATGAGCGCGGCTCGCTCGACGCCCAACGGCGCTCTGGACGCGAATCGCAGCCTCAATCACCAGAAGCCGCGCAACAAGACGCCCAACAGCGGCGCCGTGCGGCAGAAATTCAACGCTATAACGACGCTCGTTGATCATGGAAATCCACCGCTTACCGTACAGCTTTGCTCGCCGTCATGGGGTGCTGGCTCTGGAGATCGGGGCTGATCAACGGCTCGAAGTGGTGCATAAGCCAGGGGTGCGGGTGCACAGCCTGTTGGAGCTACGGCGCGCCTTAGCGCGTCCGCTGGCGATGCGTCAGGTGGAAGACAGCGAGTTCAACACCCTATTGCAACGTCACTATGCGGTCGCCGCTGACGACGGGGCTGAGCAAATGATGGCCGATTTAGATGCCGAGCTCGATCTCGGTGAGGCCGCCCGCGCTTTGGCTGAACCGGAAGATCTGATGGAAAGCGCTGATGATGCCCCAATTATCCGTTTAATCAACGCCCTGCTCACCCAGGCCATCCGCGAAAACGCTTCCGATATCCATATCGAAGCCTTTGAGCACCGGCTGCTGGTGCGCTTTCGCGTCGATGGGGTGTTGCGCGAGGTGATTACCCCACCACGCGCTGTGGGACCGCTGTTGATCTCGCGGGTTAAGGTGATGGCCAATCTGGACATCGCCGAGAAACGTCTGCCGCAAGACGGGCGGATTTCCCTGCGGGTGGCGGGACGACCGGTTGATGTGCGTGTATCGACGTTACCCGCCGGACATGGCGAGCGGGTCGTGATGCGACTGCTGGACAAAAGCGCGGGGCGGCTCACCCTGACCCAACTGGGCATGGCCGCCGATGATCAAACCCGGCTGCAACGACTGTTGGGACGTCCCCACGGTATTCTGCTGGTCACCGGCCCTACGGGTTCCGGCAAAACGACTACGTTATACGCCGCCCTGAGTTACCTCAATGACCAGCGCCGCAATATCATGACTGTTGAAGATCCAATTGAATATTACTTGGACGGCATCAGCCAAACCCAAGTTAATACTCGGGTTAATCTCACCTTTGCCCGGGGTCTGCGCGCTATTCTGCGCCAGGATCCCGATGTGGTCATGGTCGGAGAAATCCGCGATCTGGAAACCGCTGAAATTGCGGTACAAGCCAGTCTCACCGGACATTTGGTGCTCTCCACCCTGCACACTAACAGTGCGGTCGGTGCCATCACCCGCCTGCGGGATATGGGTATTGAGCCGTTTTTGCTGGCTTCGAGCTTAATCGGCGTGGTCGCCCAGCGCCTAGTGCGGCAACTGTGTTCGCAGTGCCGCCAAGCGGTAAGCGCCAGTCTAACCGATCAAACCCTGTTGGACATCTCGGAGGCCACCACGCTGTACGCTCCCCAAGGCTGCGAGCACTGTCGCTACAGCGGCTACCGCAATCGCATCGGTACCTTTGAGCTGGTGCCGATCGATCCACGCCTAGTGGAAATGATCCACGATAATTCCGGGGAGCATGCCCTAGAACAGTATGCCCGCGAACTCAGCCCCAGTATCCGCGCCGATTGCCGCTCACGGGTGCTGCGAGGCGAGACCTCAGTGGAAGAATTTATCCGCGTATTGCAGGAAGACTAGACCGTGCCCGCTTTTCAGTTCCACGCTCTTGACGCCAGTGGTCGAACCCATAAAGGCCAACTGGAAGGCGATACCCCACGGCAAATCCGCCAGCAACTGCGTGAACGTGGATTGACACCGACTGAAGTCAGTGAACTCAGTGGCGAGCGCCGCCCCAGCGGTAAAGGGCGGCGGCGGACCCGACTGAAAGCTACCGACTTGACCTTAATCACCCGCCAACTGGCGACACTGATCGGCTCAGGGCTGCCGGTCGAACAGGCGCTGGGCGCGGTAGCCCGACAAAGCGAAAACGCCCGAGTCAGTGGTGTAGTCATGGCCTTGCGGGCGCGCATCAACGAGGGCCATAGCCTAGCCGCCAGCCTAGCGGATTTCCCCTATGCGTTTCCCGAACTGTATCGAGCCACGGTGTCTGCCGGTGAACAAGCCGGACATCTAGCCGTCACCCTAGAGCGCTTGGCGGATTACACCGAGACTCGCCAGGCACTGCGCCAAAAAGTCTCGCTGGCCTTGTTTTACCCGCTGATGCTGACCGGCGTGGCACTGCTGATTGTCTTTGGTCTGCTCACTTATGTAGTGCCGCAGATTATTGATGTCTTCGCTAGCACTCAGCAGACCTTGCCCGCACTGACCCGGGGGCTGATTACCCTGAGTGCCTTTATGGAAGATTACGGGCTGGTGTTAGGGATGACGGTTATCGGCGCAGGAGTCAGTGGTTATTATCTGCGGCAACGCCCCGCAATACGCACCACCCAGCACCGTTTGCAACTGCGGCTGCCTATCGTTGGACGGTTAATCCGTGGTCTGGAAAGCGCCCGGTTTGCCCGCACCATGAGCATTCTGTTGGCCAGCGGCGTACCAGCACTGGAAGCTTTGCGCATCAGCGCTCAAGTGCTCAGTCAGCAGCCCCTGCGCCAAGCGGTCGAACAGGCCGCCGTGCGGGTGCGCGAAGGCAGCAGCTTACACGCCGCCCTGGACACCGCCGGAGTCTTTCCGCCGCTGCTGTTGCAGATGATCGCCAGCGGCGAGGCCAGCGGACGACTAGAAAACATGCTGGAACGCGCTGCTGCTCAACAGGAACGGGAAACTGAAACCGTGGTCGCCGCCCTATTGGCGTTGTTTGAACCGGTGCTAATCCTGACTATGGGTGCGGTGGTGCTCACCATTGTGCTGGCGATTTTATTGCCGATTTTTGAGTTGAATCAGTTGGTGCAGTAAGCCCCACCCATAGATTTGCCAATACTGCGGACAGATGGACAAGATGGGCGGTGCCCACCCTACTCGGCTGCTCACCGTTCAATTTGAACCGATTACAGGCCATTGTGACCTGATGCAGCACAGCACCGGTGGCTTGAGCGCGATTAATGTTTATAAATGACTTGACTTAGAGATACGGTATCTTTTTTGCTTGACATTGTGCTTGTGCAGAATTGTAAATTAATATTAGACTGCCATTGCTCCACAAATATCGCTTTAAAAAGCAAAATCATTGATCTCTACATTGAGGATAAAGGCGTGAATAGGCAAACTGCGACCAAGCAGTATCCACCACCGTTGTCGAACCGACGACGCTTGAGCCAGACCCTGCTGCTAGTGCTTCACCCGTCCTGAATTGACGGGTAGAGGCGCTTGAGCTTGAGGCGAGCGTCGGGGGTGGTGAAGCGCCAGTTCACCGGCCGGGAGTCGGCGTTACGGGCTTGTTCCCAGGC
>PWUP01000055.1 GCA_003562535.1 Gammaproteobacteria bacterium
GAGGAGGGGAATCCTTCATCGAGTTGTGAAGCAAAACCAGCAGGATTTGATCAGTACCGAGTAATCAGTAGCTGATGGCTGATAACTTTACAAATCACTAATGATTGCGTTGCTCAGTATATCCGTGTACATCCGTGGTTTAACAAAATTCTGGTAACGATGTGGGTAATAGTGAGTTCACGTTAATGCCTACCTGTCGCGACGGGTAAAACGCACAATCTGGCGGCGGCCCTGTTTGTCGGGGCGCTTAGCAGGATGCGGAGTCACCGCCGCAATCCGGCGCTGCTCAGCCTCCTGCTCGCGCTTGGCGATGCTTTCGGCTGTTTCTTGATAAAGTTGCGCGGCTTCGGTAGCCGGGCCGCGGCGGGTGGATAAGGCCATAACCACCACCGTCTGGTGTTGCCACCCACGGTGAATGTCCAAGGAATCCCCGATATGCACGGCACGGGCGGGCTTAACCCGCTGCTGATTGACGCGCACCTTACCGCCGTTGATGGCTTCCGTGGCCAGACTCCGCGTTTTGAAAAACCGTGCTGCCCACAGCCAGCGGTCTAAACGAGTGCGCGGCTCAGCCGAATCGGCCATCAGCGCCCCCGCAGCTTGGTGTGATGCAAGGGTCGGCCACTGCTGGGGTCGGGTAAGGTGATGTTGACTTCCAAGACTTCACAGTTGCCTTCACGATCCAAATTGACTTTGATGTGGTCTTGTTCAATGGCCACATATTTACGCACGACATCGAGCAATTCCCGCTGCATGCGCTGCAAATAGTCAGAACTCAGCGCGGAATTGCGACCTTCGCGCGCGACAATGATCTGCAAGCGTTCCTTAGCTTTGGACGCTGAAGGCGGGCTTTGGTCGCGGAACAGTTCTAGAAAGCGCATAATATCGTGTCACCCCCCAAACATTCGCCGCAAGAAGTTTTTCCGATGAGTCAAAAATCGGTGTGGGCGTTCTTCACCAAGATAGCGAGCCACCATATCAGCATAAGCATGACCCGCATCACTGCGTTCATTGAGGATAACCGGCACCCCCTCATTAGACGCCAATAACACAGTTTGAGACTCGGGAATCACACCCAGCAGCGGAATCCCCAAAATTTCCAATACATCGTCCAGCGCCAGCATATCGCCGCGTTCAACCCGTTCCGAGTCATAACGGGTCAGCACCAATAATTCCTGTACCGGCTCTTCATTATTGATCGCCCGCCGTGAGCGGCTGGCAATCAAACCCAAAATGCGATCCGAATCACGCACGGACGAGACTTCCGGGTTGGTCGTCACCAAAGCATCATCAGCAAAATACATGGCGATATGAGCGCCATGCTCGATCCCTGCGGGTGAATCACAAATAATATAATCGAAGCGTTTTTTCAATTCTTCAATAACGATTTCAACGCCTTCATGGGTTAGGGCTTCCTTGTCACGGGTCTGAGAAGCCGGAAGAATGTATAAGTTACTTAATCTTTTATCTTTAATCAATGCCTGGTTAAGGTTGGCTTCGCCGTTAATGACATTCACAAAATCATAGACCACACGGCGCTCGCATCCCATGATGAGATCTAAATTCCGCAGACCCACATCAAAATCGATCACCACGGTTTTAAAATCGCGCAGGGCGAGTCCGGCGGCAAAACTCGCACTGGTGGTAGTTTTACCTACACCACCCTTGCCGGAGGTCACTACAATCACTCTTGCCAAGTTCATTCTCCTTAGGTCAAGGGTCTAATCATTAAGCGTTCACTCTCAAGATAAATCTGTACGGGTTGGTGTAGTTTAGCAATATCGCTCGGTTTTTCCAAAATTCGGTAATTACCCGCTACAGACACCAGCTCGGCTTCTAAGCTGGAGCAAAAAATACGGGCGTGGTTATCACCATGGACACCGGCCAGGGCACGGCCACGCAGCGAGCCGTAAACATGGACGTGACCGGCCGCCAGCACTTCCGCTCCGCCACTGACCGTACCGATGATGATTAAATCGCCATCAGGGGCATAGAGTTGTTGCCCCGAACGCACGGGTTTGCTGTATACGCGAGTGCGGGTGTACTTACGAAGAGGCTTTTCGGGTGCTTGGGGTTCGGGTGCGGTATCGGGACGCTTCACCGCCCGTTGTTTAGGCAGTAAGGGTAAACCCGCCGCCAGGGCCGCTGTAGATTGCGCCTCGGAGCCATGACGAATGCCGACAGGGATCAATTGGTACTGTCGTAGTAACGCCACCAGTGCAGTAAAATCCACTGGATCATGCAGATCATTGAGGTCAATGACAACCGGGGCATGGCAGAAAAAACCCGGGGCTTGGGCGATTTTATCGCGCAAATGCTGGGTAATCACCGCTAAATCGCTAGACTGCAAATAAAAAATAGTCAGGGTAAACAAACTGCCCTTGAGTTCAAAAGCGGCCCGTTGGGGAGACTGTTCAGGCGGGTTAGTCGTCGTTGTTGCGCTCAAGGTTGAATCACCCTCAATACGGTGTTATCGGGATAAGGTCGCCACGATATGGTCTTCGAGTTGAGTATCCGCTGTTTCGGTTACCGTCCAGCCACGCACCGACACGCCCAAACGATGAACCGCAGCGGTTTGACCACTCACTAAGGGATGCCAAGCGGGCACATCACGCCCCTCAGCGCGACGCCGATAGGCGCAGGTTTCGGGCAACCAGTGACACGCACTGACATTATCAGGGGTCAACTGCACACAATCCGGCACATAGCGGTGTCGATCTGCGTAGTGGCGACAGCGGGCGCTGTGTTGATCCAATAAGCGACAGGCCACATTGGTTAAATAGAACACCCCTGTGTCTTCATCTTCGAGCTTATGCAGACAGCAGCGCCCACAGCCATCACACAGGGCTTCCCACTCTTCGGGGTTCAGTTCAGCCAGCGTTTTATCTTTCCAAAACAGGCTGGTGTTTACAGGGTCAGTTGTAGTCACAGGGATGATCAAAACGCTATACGGTTCAATAAGTGTCTAAGCCGAGAAACAGAGCTGATAGCCGGACAACATAGCCGCAGTAGGTCGTGCAAAAGCGCAGCGTTGCCCGACATCATAGCATTGCAACGAGCTGTTGTCCCGACCTACCGCTCGCTGCAGCCGCTGTGACCCGCTTAACGGGTTAAGGTTAAGCGCAACAGTAAATCGTTAAGCCGCCGAACGTAGCTACCCGGATCTTCCAGTTGACCGCCTTCGGCCAGCAGGGCTTGATCAAACAGCAATTGCGCCCAGTTTTGCAGCTCGGTCTCATCCGTTGCGGTTTTAAGCTGGCGGATCAAGCTGTGATCAGGATTGATTTCCAAGTACGGCTTGCTCATCGGCACATTTTGCCCGGCTTCGCGCAGCAGGCGTTCTAAATGGGCGCTCATGGCGTGTTCGTCAACCACTAAACAGGCCGGCGAATCGGTCAAGCGGCGTGAGATGCGCACATCTTGCACTTGCTCACCCAGTGCGGTCTTAATCCGCGCCAACACGTCTTGGTACTCGTCATCGTGCTGCTTTTGAACTTCCGGTTCCGAGTCCGCTTTGTCGCCGAGTTTATCCAAATCAAGGCTGCCCTTAGCCACGGAATGCAGCGGCTTGCCCTCGAACTCAGGCAAATGACTGACCAGCCATTCATCGACCCGATCGCTGAGCAGCAGCACCTCGACGCCTTTTTTACGGAAAATTTCCAGATGCGGACTGTGGCGCACCGAGGCAAAACTGTCGCCGGTCAGATAGTAAATCGCTTCCTGACCCTCGGCCATGCGGCTGAGGTAATCACTCAGGCTGACGGTTTGCTCGGGGCTGTCGGTATGGGTTGAGGCAAAGCGCAATAAGCGTGCGATCTGCTCGCGGTTGGCATAATCTTCGCCAGGCCCTTCTTTCAGCACTTGGCCAAACTGTTGCCAGACCGTCAGGTATTTTTCGGGTTGTTTTGTGGCCAAATCGTCGAGCAGCCCTAATACTTTTTTCACCGACCCCGCCCGAATGCTGTCGATGATGCGGTTATTTTGCAGGATTTCGCGGGAGATATTCAGCGGCAAATCATTCGAATCAATCACGCCACGCACAAAGCGCAGATAACGCGGAATGAGTTGTTCGGCATCGTCCATGATAAACACTCGGCGCACATACAGTTTAACCCCATAACGCCGGTTGGGGTCCCAAAGATCGAACGGCGCCCGTTGCGGAATATACAGCAGTGAAATGTACTCCAGATTGCCTTCCACGCGGTTATGCGTCCACGCCAGCGGATCTTCAAAATCATGGCTGATGTGTTTGTACAGCGCTTGGTATTCGTCGTCTTTAATGTCTTGGCGCGGGCGTGTCCACAGGGCCGAGGCTTTATTAACCTGCTCCCATTCGCGGGTGGGGGCGCTGTCATCGTCTTTGGCAGGCCGTTCCACGTCCAGCAACACCGGCAGGCCGATATGATCCGAGTAGCGAGTAATAATCGAGCGCAGCCGCCACTGATCCAACATCTCATCTTCGCCTTCGCGCAGATGCAACACGATTTCCGTGCCGCGTTGCGCCCGTTCGATGGTCTCAATGCTGAACTCACCATCGCCCGCCGATTCCCAATGCACCCCATGTTCAGGGCTGAGGCCAGCGCGGCGGGTGAATAACTCGACCCGATCGGCAACGATAAAGCTGGAATAAAAGCCGACGCCAAATTGGCCGATGAGGTGGGCGTCTTGGGCTTGATCCCCCGTCAGCCGTTGCATGAATTCACGAGTGCCAGAATGGGCAATCGTGCCGATCAGCTCAATCACCTCTTGGCGACTCATGCCAATGCCATTGTCGCTGACGGTGATGGTGCGAGCGGTTTTGTCAAACTGTACTTTGATCTGCAGCTCGGCTTGATCTTCAAATAGGCCGCTGTCGGTTAAGGCTTCAAAGCGTAATTTATCGCAGGCATCCGAGGCGTTAGAGATCAGTTCGCGGAGAAAAATGTCCTTGTTAGAGTACAAGGCATTAATCATCAATTTGAGCAGTTGTTTAACTTCAGCCTGAAACCCCAGGGTTTCCTTCTGTGCTTCGACGGTCATGGTCAGACAATCTCCCGTTGGTTGTATTGGGATTTCTAAATAAGATTGATTGCGGCTATTTCAAGGCCAATCCGCGCATAAATCGGTCACATTTACGGCAGGGCAGCCAGCCAATTCCTATCGGTATCGGCGTACACCACAAACGGTGGGTTGCGTAGCTCATCGCTGCGGTTGTAACTGAGGCGTTGACCGTGGGTGTCCACAACGTGAGCACCGGCGGACTCCGCCACACACTGCGCGGCGGCGGTATCCCACCACCACGTTGGACTCAAACGCGGATAAAAATCGGCACTGCCCTCGGCAACCAGACAACATTTCACCGCACTGCCCATCGGCACTAAGGTATGTTCACCTAAATTGCGCACGATGGTGGCCAGTTCTGGGCCGGGATGGGAGCGACTACTGACCACTCGCAGCGGCGGAGTGGCATTGCGCAGCGCATTGATGGGCACTGGCGGCTCACTGGCGTACTGACGGAACGCCCCCAAGCGGGTATTGGCAAAGTAACAGCGCTCCTGAGCGGGTACATGCACCACACCCAGCACCGGATAATGGCCGTCAACCAGGCCGATATTTACGGTGAATTCCCCGTTACGATTGATGAATTCCTTAGTGCCGTCCAACGGATCGACTAACCAAAAACGTGACCACCGGCCACGATCAGCAATCGCACTGGCGGCGGATTCTTCCGAGAGCACCGGAATATCCGGGGTAAGCTGCTGTAAGCCTTCCGTGATCACGCGATGGGCGGCGAGATCAGCCTCCGTCAGCGGACTGTGATCCGCTTTATGACGGACGCCAAAATCTGTCCGGCCATAGACTTCGAGAATGGCGTGTCCGGCCTGTTTGGCCAAGACCACCACATGATTGAGCAGCAAGTCAGTATTACCCATGAGCATCACCCCCCCACCCGCATTATTTTTTAGGACGCAGTTTTTCCTTAATCCGAGCCGCACGGCCTTCCAGACCGCGGAGATAGTACAGCTTAGCGCGGCGCACATCGCCACGGCGCTTCACCGTCAGTGTCGCAATATTGGGGCTATAGGTTTGGAACACCCGCTCCACGCCTTCGCCATGAGAAATTTTACGCACGGTGAACGCCGAGTTCAGTCCGCGATTACGCTTAGCGATGACGATGCCCTCAAAGGCTTGCAGCCGCTCGCGGTTGCCTTCTTTCACCCGCACTTGCACTACGACCGTATCACCGGGGCTGAAATCAGGCAGGGTTTTGCCCGCCATGTGTTCCTGTTCCAGCTCTTGAATAATATTGCTCACTGCTGTAATCCTCGTGAATAGCTAATCATCAGATAAATTTATCAATAAAATCATTTAATAGCCGCTTGTCTTGCGGCTGCAATGATAACCGTTGTAACACATCCGGGCGCCGCAGCCACGTCTGGCCTAAGGCGTGTTGGTAGCGCCAGCGGGCAATGGCCGCATGATCACCACTGAGCAACACCGGCGGCACCGCTTGCCCGTCGATGCAGGCCGGGCGCGTATAGTGGGGATGATCCAGCAGCCCGTGGCTGAACGAATCCTGTTGCACGGACTCCGCATCACCCAGCACCCCCGGTTGCCAACGCATCAGGGCATCAATCAACACCATCGCCGCCAGCTCACCGCCGCTGAGCACGTAATCGCCAATCGAACATTCTTCGTCAATGTCGCGGTCTAATAGGCGCTGGTCAACCCCTTCATACCGCCCAGCCAGCAGGATTAAATGCGGTTCAGCCGCTAAGCGGGTCACGGTCGCTTGATTGAGCACAGCCCCCTGTGGGCTAAGATAGATCACCCGCGCCCGCTGCTGGGTTTGGGCGTGTATCCGTTGCAAAGTGGCGCGCAATGGCGCCACGCTCATCACCATGCCCGGCCCTCCCCCATAGGGACGATCATCCACACTGCGGTGACGGTTATCCGCCGCCTCACGCGGGTTCCAAGTGTTTACAACCAGCGACCCTTGGTCGAAGGCACGGCCAGTAATCCCATAATCGAGCAGGGCATCGAACATGCCGGGAAATAACGTAACCACATCAATCCGCACGGCATCAAAACTCAGGGTCCCAATCGACGCGCACAATACCCGTGGCCAGATCAACGTCTTCAACCACTTGCGGAATAAACGGCAATAAGCGTTCCCGCTCGCCGCGCACCACCATCACATCATTAGCGCCGGTATCAAAGAGGTGGCTGATGGTCCCCAAAACTTGCCCCTCGCGCGTCACAACTTGGACACCGTGTAAATCCGCCCAATACACCTCGTCATCGGCCACGGCGGGTAATTGGTCTCGGTTGACGCCGAGATCCTGTTGTACTAACCCCGCAGCGGCATCGCGATCATCAAAACCTGCAAATTTTGCCACCATCCCTTTGCCTTGCAGGCGACTCTGTTCGAGGTCTAAGGGCAACCAACCCTCAGCCGTGTGTCGATACAGCGGCTGATAGTCCAAGAGTGCGGTACGCGGTTCCGTGTACGACAGCACTTTCACCCAGCCTTGTAAGCCGAACAGACTCACAATCCGCCCCATGATGACCCACTCGGACATTACCGCTCACACAATCGGGTCAGGTATTAGGCCACTGACTCGGCGGTTACCGGTGCGGCTGTTGCGTTGGCTTTCTGCGCCTGCTTCAGCAGTGTAGCCACACGCGGCGAGGTTTGCGCGCCTCGGCTGAGCCAATAGTCAACCCGCTGCTCTGCAAACTTTAACCGCACCTCTTGACCGCGGGCAATCGGGTTGAAAAAGCCCAAGCGTTCAATATGACGACCATCACGCGGGCTGCGGCTATCGCACACAACAATATGGTAAAAGGGTCGCTTTTTAGCCCCTGTCCGGGCTAGGCGAATGGTGACCATAGTTCTAAATCCTCTCATTCAGGATGGCAAAATAAACGAACCATTATAGGCGATTTTTATGCAAAATAAAGCAGGTTTAACGCAACGGTGGTCGGCCACCCGGAAACCCGCCCCCAGGAAAGCGCCCTTGCAGGCCGCGCATCATCTTGGACATGCCGCCGCCTTTCATTTTTTTCATCATTTTTTGGGCTTGCTTGAATTGCTTGAGCAGACGGTTGACATCTTGAATCTGATTACCCGACCCGACGGCAATGCGGCGTTTGCGTGAGCCGTTAATGGTATCAGGAAAGCGCCGTTCCTGTGGGGTCATGGAATTGATGATGGCAATCAGTTTACCCACCTGTTTGTCGTTGGCCTGAGCTTTGACCGCATCGGGCAGCTCGGCGATGCCGGGGATTTTTTCCAACATATCACTGAGGCTGCCCATGCCTTGCATTTGCTGCATCTGCGAACGAAAGTCTTCCAGATCAAAGCCTTTGCCCTTTTGGAATTTGCGCGCCAGGCGGGCAGCTTGTTTTTGATCCACTTGGCGCTCGATGTCCTCGACCAGGCTCAGCACATCGCCCATGCCGAGAATCCGCGAGGCCACGCGATCGGGGTGGAACGGCTCCAGCGCGGCGGTTTTTTCACCGACGCCTAAGAATTTAATCGGTTTGCCGGTAATCTGGCGAATCGACAAGGCCGCCCCACCACGGGCATCGCCATCGGTTTTGGTGAGAATCACGCCGGTTAAGGCTAAGGTGTCGTCAAAGGCTTTGGCGGTGTTGGCCGCATCCTGACCGCTCATGCTATCGACGACAAACAGGGTTTCAATCGGGTTCAGTACCCCATGCAGCGCTTGGATTTCATCCATCAGCTCAGCGTTGACATGCAGCCGCCCAGCGGTATCGACAATCAGTACGTCAAATTGGCGCAGCTTAGCCTCGGCGAGAGCGGCCTTGGCAATACTCAACGGTGCTTGATCGGGGCTGCTGGGGAAAAACCCGGCGCTGACTTCAGCGGCTAAGGTTTTTAATTGCTCGATGGCCGCAGGCCGGTACACGTCACAACTGACGAGCATCACGGATTTTTTTTCCCGTTCTTTCAGCAAGCGAGCCAGTTTAGCGCTGCTGGTGGTCTTACCCGAACCTTGCAAACCGGCCATTAAAATGACTGCCGGTGGCTGGGTTTTAAGATTCAGGGCGGCGTTTTCCTCGCCCATAATCTTGACCAGCTCTTCGTTGACCACCTTGACCATCACCTGACCGGGATTCAGGCTATGGGTGACTTCACGACCGATCGCCCGTTCCCGCACCTGGTCGATAAACGTCTTGACCACGGGCAAGGCCACATCGGCTTCCAGCAGCGCCATCCGCACATCGCGCAGCGCATCTTGGATATTGGTCTCAGTCAGGCGCGCTTGGCCGCGCACCCGCTTGAGGGTTTCTTGTAAGCGTTCGTTGAGTGATTCAAACATGATGGATTCCGAGGCAAAACTTATAGTATATCAGAGCGAATCCCTATCTCGTTCCCACGCTCCCGCGTCACTGCCATTAAGTTTAGATGGCAAAGGTGGGCAATGCCCACCCTACCTTAACTTTTTTCTCGTTCCCACGCTCCTGCGTCACTGCCATTAAGTTAGCGCCATCTGCTGCCGGACGGGGCAACATGCCGTCATTCCGCCAGTCCATGGCGGAATGACGAGGTGGATGATGTAGGCTCAGTAGGCATTCCCGCCCAAATACCTCCTAAAGCCCGGTAGTGTTTCAAATTTGTGTATATGGAGTTACGGTCAATGCTCGAAGCATAGACTAAGTCACTGCTTGATGCCTTTTGGGATTAAGAAGTTCTCCACAGATGACTGGGGAGCCTATAAAAGACATCTCCCATCAGGTCAGCATATTGTTGGAAAGAAAAACACACAAAAAATAGAACGCAAGCATTTAACACTTAAGACAAGAATAAAGTGACTGGCAAGAAAAACGATCTGCTTCTCAAAAAGCCATCAAATGCACGCTATCGTTATTGGTTTGTTCATAAATAGATACGAATTCGGACTCGCTATATAAAAAAGAGCAGATGCACAAATTTAAAACACTACCTACGCGTTGACTATTGCTTAGCGCTTCTCAAAAAGCAGGTATATACTGCCACAGGACTTGACAACTACGAAAACAAGCTTAGTTTCGAGCGAGATGTTAAACCACCCAAAGATGCCGTTCACGCTTGAACACGCCACCGTTGCTCAGCTTCATACAGCGATGGCCAACAGCCGCCTCACCAGTCGCCGCTTAACTCAGGCTTATTTGGCGCGAATTACACAATACGATCAATCAACGGGACTCAATGCCATTGTTCTGACTCACCCAGACGCTTTAGAACAGGCCGCCCGTTTGGATAATGGGTTCAGCCAAGGCGGTTGTATCGGGCCACTGCATGGGATACCCGTTATATTAAAAGACAATTGTACGACATTTGATTTACCAACCAGTGCGGGTTCGGACGCTTTACGGAGTTTCCAGACTGCGACTGATGCCTTTGTCGTTCAACGCCTACGTGCTGCAGGTGCTGTGATTATGGCTAAGGCCAATATGGCTGAATGGGCATTCAGTCCTTATGAAACCGTCAGCTCGCGGGCTGGAACGACTCGTAATGCGTATGATCTGAGCCGTGTTCCGGCCGGTTCTAGTGGCGGGACCGCCGCTGCGATTGCAGCAAATTTTGGAGTGCTTGGCTTGGGTACGGATACCGGTAATTCCATCCGTGGTCCCGCCGCTCATCTGTGCTTGGTTGGCCTGCGTCCTAGTTTAGGGGTGTGCAGTCGCAGTGGCATCATTCCGCTTTACCGGGATTATGACACCGTCGGTCCGTTGACCCGTACCGTGGCGGATACGGCACGGCTGCTCGCGGTCATCGCTGCCCCCGACCCAGATGATCCACTGACGCTCATCGGTGACCGTCCTCCAAACACCACCTACCTTGAGGCGCTCACGCCCCATGGTCTACGCGGCGCACGTCTGGGTGTGCTGCGGGTACTCAGTCCGATCCATGCGGTCGATAGCGAGATCTTAGCGTTATTTGAACGGGCGTTATACGATCTTACCGCTAATGGTGCCACCCTCATCGATCCGTTCACCATCCCCGATTTTGCCCAACACCGCTGCATCGAGTGGATCGACACGCTGCAACAGGATTTAAATGCGTATCTGGCAGCGGCTGACAATCCACCCTATCACTCCTTGCAAGCGATTTACGCCAGTGGACGGTATGCGCCTCGGATTAAACAGCGGCTCGAACAGTCATTGGCCAGTACTGCGGGTCGCCAGCGCTCATATCCGCCCGGCATGGGTGTCCACCACCACCCACAACGACGAGCCTTGCATGCGGCTGTGACCACTGCAATGGATAGCGCCGAAGTGGATGCCCTGATCTATCCTTCTTGGAACTATCCTCCTAGAAAAATTGATGATTTACACAGCCCACATGGCAATAACAGCCCTATCATTGCACCCCACACCGGTCAACCGGCTATCACTGTACCGATGGGATTTACACCACAGGGATTACCTACGGGGTTACAATGGCTCGGACGCCGATGCGCTGAAGCCACTTTAATCCGTTTGGCTTATGCCTACGAACAAGCGACCCAACATAGGATGAGTTATGTGGGTACACAATAATAACCCCCTGTACCGGGGATATTTTTGCAGCAGTCCTTGATTATCGCTTGCAGGCTAGCATCTGTTATTCTGATACTATGATTTCAGTAATCCGCATTAAAGGTCATCGACAGTTGCTGTGAATCCCTCTGCATTTGAACAACGCTGGCGGCGGCGTTTTGTCGAACGCGGTCGCCTAATGGACGATGACGCCGACATTGCCGGTTGGTCACGCACTGGTTTAGCCACGCGGGTACGCCAATTCATCCAACTGTGGGATGCCCATCCCGGCACCCCGGGTATATGGCTGGACATCGGCTGCGGTGCGGGCACCTATAGCCGATTATTGCATCGCCAAGGCTATACCGTGCTGGGCATCGACTACTCCGCACCCTCATTACACAAGGCCCGTGCTCGCAGCCCGGCGGATATTCCTTGGCTCGCGTCCGATATTCGCTGTTTGCCGTTTCCGGACGGTTATGCACAAGGCGTTTTATGTTTTGGGGTGATGCAGGCTTTAGACAGTACCTCCGAGGCGCTGCAAGAGATGGCTCGGGTGCTGAACGCCGACGGCGAACTCTGGGTTGATGCCCTGAACGCTAAGTGTTTACCCACCCAGATTATCGAGTGGCGTCGGCGCCGCCGGGGTCAGCCACCGCATTTGCGTTACGATACGGTACGCGACTTATCCGCTACCGCCCAAGCAGCGGGCTTACAGGTGGTTGCCGTGGAATGGCTGCCGATTCTGCCCGCCCGTCTGCAACGCTTGCAGTGGATGTTGGAAACCCGTACCACGCGCACGCTGCTGCGGCGTTTGCCTTGGCTTGGCGCGTGGCTGAGTCATTCGTTTATTCTGCGAGCACGCCCGCGCTGATCGTAAGCGTTCAGACCCCCTGCCTTAAGCTCCCTCTCCCTTTGGGAGAGGGTTGGGGTGAGGGGCTTTCGATCAGCCCAGTGGCTCATAGGCACTGAGCGGCGGACAGCTACACACCAAATGGCGATCCCCATACACATTATCGACCCGGCCCACCGGTGACCAATA
>PWUP01000190.1 GCA_003562535.1 Gammaproteobacteria bacterium
AACAACAACGCTTAGCGGACAAATTACGGCGTATGGGAATCGATCCTGATGTGGATGAATGACCGATTCCGTCAGTCCCTAGCGGAATGACAGCATGGACGACCATGCCGACTACCATCGGATTAGTGCGGCGCGGTTTAATCCGTGACAGTGTTCCCGAACCTTGCGGAATGAGTGCTTTGGAATCGTTAGTGCTCATAACAAACAGCCTGTTTTGATGGAGGGTGTGGCAACAAGATGACTGAAGCTAGCCTATATCGACAGTGTATAACCGACCGGCATCGCGTTGGGTGGCAAACCCATACTTTTTTTCAGCGGTTGCAATACCACAACCGCTATCCCTACCCGTACTAAAGTACGGGGTCTCTCGCGGAGAAACTGATAATGATCAATTCAAGACGGATCCAAAAAGGGCTAATCTTTGCCTTGTGGGCGCTGCTGAGTCCCCCCCTACACGCCACACAGACGCTGACCATTGCCTCATTATTAGGCGCAGACAAGCCGGAAACTCAGGTATGGATTGAATTTGGCCAGCGGCTGGAACAGCGCCTGCCCGGTGAATTTCGGCTGCGGGTCATTACGGATGCTGCATTGGGGGGTGAGCGTGAGGTCGCCGAAGGGATAAGGCTGGGTTCAATCCACGGCAGCTTGAGTACCTTAGCCAATATGAGTGCCTGGGTACCGAGTGCTGGGGTCTTTGATATGCCCTTTTTGTTTCGTGATGCGGATCATATCCAAGCGGTCATGCAAGGGCCTATCGGCGCTGAGTTCCAACAGAAATTCCGCGAGCAGGGCTTCCGGGTGCTGGGCTATATCCATTACGGTGAACGCCATTTGCTCACCAAACAGCCGCTGACTGAGCCGGATGAGGTGCGCGGACAGCGGATTCGAGTGATTGAAAGCGCCTTACATACCGGACTGTGGCGCAGTTTAGGCGCACAGCCGACACCGATTCCCATACCCGAGGTGTATAACGCCTTGCAAACTGGCGTGGTGGCTATGATGGATCTGACCCCATCGGCCTATGTCGGTTTTCGACTCCATGAAGTCGTACCCTATCTGATCGAAACCGGGCACATCTCGGCATTGGGGATCATTTATATCTCTGAAACCTTTTTCCAGAGCCTAAACGCTGAGCAGCAACAGGCCTTCTTAGATACGGGTGCAGAAATGGCTAATTATTTTAACCAGTTGATGGCCGCCGACCAAGCGGCCTCGCTGGCGCAGGCTCAGGCTGAAGGCGGGCAGATCGTCAGCGTAGACCGCCAGCAGTGGCAACAAGCCATCGAACCGTTTTGGGCGGCTTTCGCCGACCGAGTGGGCGGCATGGCTAGGCTGGAGCGAATCGTCGCCAGCGGTGATGACGCTCCACCGCCTGAGCCAGCCGCTGACTAGCGCTCACAACCACCCATTCTCTGCGAATGACACCACATCTCCATCGCCAACAATCACATGGTCTAAAACACGCACATCAATCAATCCCAAAGTCTCACGCAACCGCCGGGTAATCTGATGATCCGCCTGGCTAGGATCAGCAACCCCGGAGGGGTGGTTATGCGCCAGAATCACCGCCGCTGCATTATGATACAAGGCACGTTTTACCAGCGGACGGGCATGCACAGCAGCGCTGTCAATGGTGCCATAAAATAACGGTTCAAAGGCCAACATGCGGTGGCGGTTATCCAAAAATAAGCAGGCAAAAATTTCATGCGGTTCGTGACGCAGTTGGGCGGTGAGAAATCGCCGAGTGTCTGCCACCGAGGTGATGGCCTCGCAGCGCTGTAAGGTCTCATCGAGATAACGCCGCCCCATTTCCAGCACCGCTTGCAACTGCACATATTTAGCCATCCCTAACCCCGAAGTTGCACAGAACGTCTCTTGATCCGCCTGAAACAGACTGCGCAAACTACCGTATTCTTTGAGTAAATCACGTGCTAAATCCACCGCACTGCGCCCACGCACCCCGACTCGCAGAAAAATCGCTAATAATTCCGCATCGGATAACGCTGCAGGCCCACGCGCAAGCAGCTTTTCCCGCGGACGTTCCTCGTCAGGCCAATCACGTATCGACATAATGATTTCCCCACACAGTGTAAGTTGTTTATTATCACGAGTGGCTTTATCACACTCGTCGGCTAGGTTAAGCTGCAACCTCACAAGTCTATAATGAGTTGATCATGGCTGTCTTGGCTGGAAAACGCATTCTGCTCGGGGTAACCGGAGGTATCGCTGCGTATAAAAGCGCAGAATTGGTACGTCGCCTAGTCGAATACGGTGCCGAAGTCCAGGTGGTGATGACCGCAGCAGCGGCTGAGTTCGTCACCCCCCTGACCTTTCAGGCGCTATCGGGACGCCCGGTGCGCCACGCCCTGCTCGACCCCGCCGCTGAGGCCGGTATGGGACATATCGAGCTGGCTCGCTGGCCAGATTATATTCTCATCGCCCCGGCCAGCGCCCATTGTCTCGCCCGTTTGGCGCATGGCCTAGCCGATGATTTACTCACCACGTTGTGCTTGGCTACGGATGCCCCCATCGCTGTTGCCCCCGCAATGAATCGGCTGATGTGGGCCAATCCCGCCACTCAGGATAATTGCCGCTTGCTCAGTCAACGCGGTATAGCCCTGTGGGGGCCGGGTGCCGGTGAGCAAGCGTGTGGCGAAATCGGTGCCGGGCGGATGCTGGAACCCTTAGAATTACGCCAGCGGCTGATTGATCACTGGACCAGGGCCACAACACTGAGCGGCTGTCGGGTTTTAATCACCGCCGGCCCAACCCGCGAGGCCATTGATCCAGTCCGCTTTATCAGCAATCACAGCAGTGGCCGCATGGGCTTTGCCGTTGCCGCTGCCGCCGCCCAAGCCGGTGCAGAGGTTATTTTGGTGAGTGGGCCGGTAAAATTAACCACCCCACCCGGCGTGCAGCGCATTGATGTCGATAGCGCTCAAGCCATGTATACTGCCGTCATGCAGCACGTCGTGGGTAGCCAGATTTTCATCGCGGTCGCCGCCGTCGCCGATTATCGGGTTGCTGAACAGGCCGAGCATAAAATCAAGAAGAAACACTCAACGCTGAGCCTTGAGTTGGAGCGCACCCCAGATATTTTAGCCAGCGTCGCCCGAATGCGTACCCAGCGACCCTTCTGCGTCGGTTTCGCGGCCGAAACCGATGACGTGCTCGACTACGCTCGCCGTAAGCTGCGGGACAAAAACCTCGACCTGATTGCGGCCAATCATGTGGGCGGTAGTGACCGAGGTTTTAATAGCCTCACTAATGCCCTGCATGTGTTATGGCGCGATGGTGAACGGCATCTGCCCTTAGC
>PWUP01000326.1 GCA_003562535.1 Gammaproteobacteria bacterium
CATCACAAAACCGACATCCAGCAGGGTGCCGACCCCCATCAACACTAAACAGGCAATCAAGCCGTTGCTGAAGGTGAAATTATAAATCGGTTGCAGCCAATTGATCTGGAGAATATGCACCAGTGCATTGGGATCATCCGCTAGGGGGGCGATGAACAGAGTGCCTGGTAAGCCCGTCGATTGGTTCACAGCCTCCAGTCCGGTGACCGGATCATAGGTGTAGAAAAACATCACGGCGGCGTTCACCGTCGCCATGCCTAAGCCCATAGGAATCATCAGCAAGGCTTCTAATACGCCCTTGCGTCCCAGATAAAACAGAAACAGCCCCAAGGCGATTAAGAAGACTCGACCGATGGAGGTGACGGGATCGTTAGCAAAGCCCTCGATTAAGGTGCTTATCCCTTGAAACAAATCGAGAAAATTGAGGGTTTCCATGGTGGAATATTCCCCGGTCTTATTCAATAGTCAGCAGAACTTGCCCAACGTCCACTGGGTCGCCCGGTTTGACGGCAATGGCGGCCACCTTGCCGCTGTGTTTAGCGATAACATGAGTGACCATTTTCATCGCTTCTAGGGACACCAGTTGGTCGCCTACCGCCACCGTATCGCCGACGCCGACATGCAGGGTTTGCACCACACCCGCCAGCGGCGAGACTTCATCACCCGGTTTGGCTTCAGCGGCAACGGCACTGGCCGAGGGCGGCGTGTCGCTGGAGTCCGGTGTTGCTACGGTCGCTGCCGCAGTCATGATGCCTGGTTCGGGATACAGATTCTGGCCGCCTTCAGTCGAGATATCCTCAACCGTGACCACATACGCTCGACCTTCAACAGTAATACGAAATGTTTTTTGCATGCTGGCTGCTCTTAATTGGAGTGGAAATTCAAGGACAATGGTGTGATCGACAGTACCGCACGCTTAGGAACGGCGGGTGATATGGGAATGATGATGGGTCGAACGTCCGGCAATCGCCCAACCGTAACTCGGTGTAGCCGCTTCGATCCGCACGATCCGGTGGGCACCGCTCATCATCGTCACCGCAGCGGCAATGGCAACTAAGTGAGCCGCCGGTACTTGATCGTCGAGTTGGGGCGGCGGCAGGGCAGTGGGGCGGCTCCGAGCGGTGGCTGTTTCGGCCTGAGAGGCGCGGCGTGAGAGTGTCCAGACAATCACGCGAATCACGACGGCCACCAGCAGCGACACTACAATCACAATGGCGTACATGATCATGACATCAATAAAGGCTTGCGAAGTCGTATAAGGCATAGCAATAAGGCTCCGATTGAATGGGTGACACGGAATATAGAGTCGGCGTAGCGCTGAGCTTACAGCGGAATATCGCCGTGTTTCTTCGCTGGTCTGAGTTCGCGCTTGGTCAGCAGCGGGCGCAGCGCTAGGGCGATAGTGGCACGGGTTTCCGCCGGTTCAATCACATCGGTGATATAGCCGCGGGCGGCTGACATATACGGTGAAGCGAATTGTTCGCGGTATTCGGTGGCTAATTCGGTCGCTTTAGCACGACGATCCTCAGCCGCTTGCAGTTCTTTGCGATAGAGAATATTCACCGCCCCTTCAGCGCCCATAACGGCAATTTCCGCAGTGGGCCAAGCATAGACCAGATCAGCCCCCATCTCTTGGGCGCACATGGCCAGATACGACCCACCATAGGCTTTGCGTAGAATCACGGTGATTTTCGGCACAGTGGCGGATGCGTAGGTGTAGAGCATTTTCGCGCCGTGGCGGATGATGCCACCGCGTTCCTGCTCGATGCCGGGCAAAAATCCGGGCACATCCACCAGGGTCAGTAGCGGGATATTAAACGCATTGCAAAAACGGATAAAGCGCGCGCCTTTGTCCGAGGCATCAATGTCCATGGCTCCGGCCTTAACCAACGATTGGTTGGCCAGGACACCGACCACAATGCCCTGAATGCGTCCGAAACCAATGACGAGATTACCGGCCCATCCCGAGTGGATCTCAAAAAAATCATCGTCATCCAGCAGATGCTTGATAATCGGTTTGACATCCATGGGTTCCGATGAACTCCCTGGGATTAAGGCATTAATGCTGGGGTCCGGCGATAAATCCAGATTCGGATAGGGGTGATGCGGTGGGTCTTCGGTGTTATTTGAAGGCAAATAGCTTAATAGTTTTTTAGCAATTTGAATGGCGTGTTGATCGTCTTCGGCGATGAAATGCACATTACCGCTGACGTTGGCATGCATCTCGGCGCTGCCGACTTCATCAAGGTTGGTGGTGCGACCGGTAACGGCTTTAATCACTTCAGGCCCGGTGATGAACATATAGGCATTGCGCCGCGTCATGATGATGTAATCCATGAGTGCGGGCGAATAAGCCGCACCCCCGGCGCAGGGGCCGGCAATAATGGCAATTTGCGGCACCACCCCTGAGAGCAGCACATTGTAGTAAAACACTTCGCCATAACCGGATAAGGCGTCAACCCCTTCCTGAATCCGTGCGCCAGCCGAGTCTTTGAATGCGACGACCGGTACGCCGAGTTTCAAGGCCAGTTGCATGGATTGGACAATTTTATTGGCGTGCATTTTGCCCAAGGTGCCGCCCATAATGGTAAAATCTTGGCTGAAGGCCGCTACCGGACGACCGTCCACATAGCCGGTACCCACCACCACCCCATCCGAGGGTAATTCTTTGTCAGCCAGACCAAAATGACGGGCGGCATGTTGAGCATGGGTGCCGATTTCTTGGAACGTATCGGCTTGGAACAACGCCTGTAAACGTTCACGCGCGCCTAATAGCCCTTTGGCATGACGGGCTTGGAGTTTGGCCTCGCCACCGCCCGCCTGCACCTTGGCACGACGTTCTCGCAATGCCTCAACCTGTTGCTTTGAAAGCATAAGTGATACTCCTCTTTAGTGGTGTCGATAATTATTGTGCACTAGAGGGTAGCTGAAAACAGGTGACAGGTGATAGATGGGGGGTAAAAAAATTCTCTTTCACTTTAGACAACCATGACCCTGATTGCTACCCAGTAGTCCTAAATATAGCAGTAGGTCGGGCAAAAGCGCCGCGTTGCCCGACATCATCGCATTGCAACGGGCTGTTTTTCTCGTTCCCACGCTCCTGCGTGGGAATGCCTACCGAGCCAGCTTCCATCATCCACCTCGTCATTCCGCTATGGATTGGCGGAATCCAGTGCCAAGGATGGCTGCCTGTGAGTCAGTAGAGGCATCAGCCCGCGTAGGTGCGATTAGCGGCAGCGTAATCGCACACATGGAATCCTCTGGAATCTAGTGCACTACTGTCAGCGTCATAAAATGAGGCTGTTCAGGTTGAGTGAA
>PWUP01000046.1 GCA_003562535.1 Gammaproteobacteria bacterium
AACGGTCACCACCGAGCGTGACAGCTATTCTGCAGACCCAGTCGCAATTGTCTGGAACGAAGACCCCGATGAGGAGATCAACGAAACCGTTAATATTGAGGACATCAGCGACCTCTTCGATGATCCAGTCGACTTGGGCTCGGTTACTGCCCCTGATGGTGATACGTTCACTTACTCTGAAGACTTCGCCTGGGTAGATTATCAGGACCTATGTGGCCAAGGGTTTTCGATTGCCAACACGGCCACCATCCTGGAAACAGAACAATCTTCGAGTGCTCTCCTCAACATTAACATTCGCTGCGAGGATCTCACTGTCAGCAAGACCGTTGAGACCTCGTATGTCCGCACCCACTTGTGGGATATCGAGAAGTCCGTTGAGACGGATAAGGGCGACGAATGGCCAGAAGGAACCCCCAAGATCTGGCTAGATGGCCCCGTCGGTCCGGAGGTATTTGAGAGCGCTACCTGGACCGTGGACGTGACCTACGAAGGCTTTGTGGACAGCGGCTTCAACGTCTCTGGCACGGTTACCATCACCAACACCGGTGACCTCGATGCCGTGATAACCGGTGTTGAAGACCTGCTCGACGGTGAAGAGATTGACGTCGACTTCGGTGTGGAGTTCCCCTACACTCTGGAAGTCGGTGCGATCCTTGAAGGCACCTACAGTGAGGACGTTGACAGCAAGATCGAAGGCTTTAACGAAGTAACGGTCACCACCGAGGTGGACGAATATACTGCAGACGCCGAGGTAGTCTGGGGCGATCCCACCACTGAAATTAACAAGACTGTCAACATCAAGGACGTCAGTGATCTCTTCGGCGAAGTCGACCTGGGCACAGTAACCGCTCCTAACGATGCCGAGTTCACCTACGACAAGTGCTTTGCCTGGACGGACTACGATGAAGTAGGACCATACATCTATGACAATACCGCCACCATCGTAGAGACCGAGCAGTCTGCCTCTGCAAGACTTGTCATCAACTGGGAACCCCCCGATGAAGTCTGCTACGCTGATGAAACCGCCTGGGCTTACGGTGGAGACTATGCTAACCCCAACTGGGACTACGTGAACAGCCGCAACTGGGGTTGGACAAACGGGCCTCTCGAGCAGGGCTTCTACGCCGAGTGGCCACTCTACGCCGGAGCGGCACAGAACGACATCAGCAAGGGCGAACTTGTTGGCTGGGTCACCGTCAGTTACTATGACGACAGCGTCCCCAGTATCCCCGCTGGCTATGTGGAAGTCATCTACCAAGTGACAAAAGAAGGTTACTACCTGGGCGAAACCCACCTGTGGGTTGGTAACACAGAACTTCCCCAGGTGCGTCAGGGCAGAGAAACTGTCATGACCAACGCCCCCGGGCGGTTCCCATACGGTATTGACTACTTCTTCGATCCGGAAGACCCAGCTACCTGGGAAACTGAATGGTATTTCTATGGCGAAGTCTTTGAAGGCGAAATCTACATCGCCGCCCATGGCGTGGTCTGGATGCAAGTGGAATGTCCAGATCCTGTAGATGAGTAATAATCACTAGTAACAGCCTATGCTGAAGCCAAGGTTACACACATTAACGGCTTCCAAGTAGCCAGATACCAGGTAACGAAGCCAAACCCCGGGATGCACCTTGCTCCCGGGGGTTTGGCACCAACAGCACAGAAGGCATCAGGGGCGGGGGATGGACACCTGCCCCTGTGTCTTCGTCAGAGGATGGTGAGTATGAGAAAGAGGAAATGGCTGGCCTTGGCACTGGCAGTAATGATGGTCGTAGGCTTGATGGGCGGCGTGGTCAGCGCCCGCAATAACAGCCCGGCCGCGCCTGCGGTCGCTAATAGACTGCTCAAAGACGCCGGCAGGCGGAGTGCGGGGCAGATCATGCGCCACGTAGCCCAGGCCATGGGACAGGGCGCGTCCTTCCCTGCGTACGATGCCCGGGGCACCTGGGACGGGAAGACTTACGTGCAGAAGTCGGACACCACCACGTACCGCAATGCCGTGGCCGGGTATCTGAAATATCTTAGCGCAGGCATTGACAGCACCAGGACGAGGATTCCGGTCAGACCTGAAAAGCCAAAAGATCCAGAGAAACCCTTCAGCCCGAAAGACATTGAAGGCCTGCTGCTCTGGCTGGATGCTTCCAGACTGAACCTGGACGATGAGGACCTGGTGTACACCTGGGCCGACCTAAGTGGGCAGGGCAACCACGCCGTGGCCACGGCAGGCCGTGAACCGACCTACCTGGCCAACCAACTTAACGGCAGGCCCGTGGTCTGGTTCAACGGCGGGGGAGAATTGGTGACGCCGATTCGCCCCAGTGAAGCTGACTTCGCCGACGGGGTTACCGTGTTCCTGGTGGCCAACTTCTTTGACGACGGGTTCGCCTTGGGTTCCTGGGGGGATCCGCGCTTGTTCCTGGGGGCTTGGGAAGGGACGGATCCTACCGAGGATTCCGGGGTGCAGTCAGGATTCGGGAATAGCTGGGAGAGGGATGCAGATTCAACCCGCTTACAAGAGTGGCGCATCCTGGAAATGGTCAGCGATGGAGAAGAAGTGGTCGTCTATGACGATGGGGAAGTCGTGAACGACTATGCGGCAATCTTTACCGGGACTAACCAGTACTACCTGGCAATCGGCAACGCCAACGGGGTTTCTCGCTATTTCGAAGGCGATATGGCCGAAGTCCTGATCTACAAAGGGGCCCTAGATGACCAGGACCGGGAAGACATCGAGAACTACCTGCAGGACAAGTACTTTGATTGAGGATAACAAAGTTGCCTGTTAGAACCCCCCGGGGATTGATCCACCGTGCCCGGGGGTTCACCTACATACACCTTAACCGAGGAGGAGGATCATGAGGAAAACCATAGCGATAATACTGGCGTTAATGATGGTGCTGAGCCTGGCTGGCACGGTCTTTGCCCAGGCACCGGAGCGCCCTGATGTGCCGGGGCCCTAGCAGTCCCTGGTGGCCCTTGGGGGATTCCATCACGGCGGGGTATGGTTTGGAACGGAACGTGAACCGGGTCTCCCGGAAGGCCTACCCCCAGCTGCTAGGCGATGAGATCGGTTACCGGGTGACCAACCTGTCGGTGGCAGGGATGACGTCAGGTGAAGTGCTGGAGGCGGTGCAAAGCAACAACCGCTACCGCAATGCCATTGTTCGGGCGGATATGATTATCCTGAATGTTGGTGGGGCGGATATGCTGGGGTTCTTATATGGTGTTTTGGAAGGACAAATTGACCCCATCACAGAAGGTGAACAATTGATCATTAACCTTGCTTTTAATGTCACATCAATTA
>PWUP01000263.1 GCA_003562535.1 Gammaproteobacteria bacterium
CGCCCCGAGCAGTTAACCCAGGTGTTCAAGCATCTGTCGCCGGATGATCTCGCTGATCTGATCGGTGAGTTACCTGAAGAACGGCGTGACACCCTCATGGCTTTGCTGGATAAAGAAAGCCAAGGCGAGGTGGAAGCCCTACTCAAATACGATCCCGACACCGCCGGTGGGATCATGACCACCGATTTGTTCGTGTTGTCACAAAATCTTAAAGTTGAAGAAGCCATCAACAATGTCCGTGGGCGTGAGGACGTTGAGGTGATCTTTTATTTGTATTTAACCGATGACGACGGGCGGCTGGTCGGGGTGATTTCATTGCGGCAATTACTCCTGGCTCGGCCAGGATCACAGTTGCATGAAATCATGAATCGCAATGTGATGAAGGTGACGACCGATACCGATGAGGTGACGGTAGCCACCTTGGTTGATAAGTACCGTTTATTAGCCATTCCGGTTGTCGATGCCGATGGGGTGCTGGTGGGTATGGTCACCGTCGATGATGTCATCGATGTGCTTGAAGAGGAAACCACCCGCGATATGTTAAGAATGGCCGGTACCAGCGAATCGGAAATCCTGACTGATTCGGCCTACCGGATTGCCGGCATTCGCTTGCCGTGGTTGTTTGCCGCATTCCTTGGGGGCATCGGCGCGACTATGGTGATCGGACAATACGAAGATATTCTCGCTCAAGTCATTGTGCTGAGCGCGTTTGTTCCGGTAATTATCGGTATGGCGGGTAATGTCGGGGTGCAGGCCGCTACCGTTGCGGTGCGTGGTTTGGCCACAGGAGCCATCAATATTGGTAATACCCTGGCGCTGATTTTTAAAGAACTCCGCGTGGGTATGTTATTGGGCGCCTTCTATGGCGTTATTTTGGCGGCGTTTGGTTACCTGGTTTATGGTGATATAAACTTGGGGATGACCGTTGGCTTAACCATTCTGGTCAATATGACCGGTGCGGCTATTCTCGCGGTGTGTTTACCGATGATGTTCCAGCGCTTTAAAGTTGACCCGGCAGTGGCTACCGGGCCGTTTGTGACTACTACCATCGATATTCTCGGGGTGTTGAATTATTTTGTGATCGCCACTCTGATCTACGGACTTTAAGCCACAATTCAACTAACGACCTGCCAATGTGAATCCACCGTTGGCAGGCGTGGTTTCTGCAATTTGCCAACTGACCTCGTTCACAGCCTCTTCCAGACTGAGCCGAGTAACAAGCTGCTCGATCTCACGGTTTTTTCTGCCTACGGCGTGTAATTCCGCCATAACAGTTATCGCTGATTCAGCGTCCGCCGTGTCTTCTTTATTGATCGCCCGAGTGCTTTTAAGACTGCGCAGTTCTAAATCACTGGGGTTGATTACATGCAGCATCAAAGCCCGCACATGGGATTCGACACGGACGCTGCATATAACGTGTAAATGATAACGGGTCTCGGTTTCGCTTTGCTCATCCAGCGGTTTTTTATCGAGTTTACGCGCTAAGGGACGCAAACCCGTATTGGCCAGCAACACGCCAGCAGTCAGCAATGCGGCAACACCCGGGTAGGCCATGCCAGCCAACACGCCAACGGCTGAAGAACACCAGAGTGTTGCGGCGGTATTTAACCCTCGGACATTCAAGCCCTCACGCATAATCACACCGGCACACAAGAAACCGATACCAGAGACCACTTGCGCGGCAACCCGAGTCGGGCTGATTTCATCAGGGACGAGCAGACCGACCACTACAAAGGCTGCAGAGCCAAGAGCCACCAAAGCGTTGGTGCGCAATCCGGCAAGGCGCTGGCGGCGCTGGCGCTCATACCCGATGATGGAGCCCAGCACTAAGGCAATCGTCAGGCAAGCGGCAATATTCACATAATCCATAATGGTATTTAATTCCATGGCATGACCTCCGACTACATTCAATTCCATAATAAACCTCCTAATAGCCATCTGTATAGATGGACAACATCACAGCGTAGTATAGCCATTCAAGCGGATTACCGGACAAAAACGGCAGGTCGGGCAAAAGCGCAGCGTTGCCCGATATGATAGGCGGGTCGTCGGGCACGTCCTGTGCCCAACCTACACGGTATCAACAGGAAACAGTGCCCCCCTGTCGCGAGGGGGGGCGACAAGGGGGCAGGAGAACAGCATTTAAATCAGTGCCCGTGCACAACGAGCCGAGCTTACGGATCAATCAAGGATCGCAGTGCTTCAGCGTGACACGGATTTTAATGCTGACGACCCACTTGAGCAGTTGGATAGCTGAACCACTCTTTCACTCGAGCCATCAGGTCTTGCGGTAGGACGTTCAGCACTTTGCGCTCATCTTGCTGCGGGATGCTGTGGTCAATACCGGCATAGTCAAAGACTTCAGCACGGCGTGACGCCCCTAAGCTAGAAAACAGCACGCGCTTTTCTGCCGTGCTCAATGCCATCAGCAATTGCCGTTGCCGCTCATCATCCAGCGCAGTGAACACGTCCAGTTGGCGGCGTTCTGGCAAAGCTCTGTACATGGCTAATTGATCGTCCGCCTCAGAGTTGACCAGCAGATTCACTACTTCGTGCGGTTGCAACAGGTTCAGTTGGGCACCAAGCCGATGTAGATTGACGTGTTGACCGATGTTAATCAGGTTTTGCAGTTTGGTCATGTGTACTTCGATAGCCATGACAATAGCCCTCCACCGGATCATTCCGGTTGGTTAAAAGCGTGTCGTTAACGCCACACGGTATTAAACGTTCGGACGGCTGAATCAAAGTTCAGCAGCGGGATGGGCTATGGGCACGCATCCTACTCCCAGTGTTTAAGTCACCAGCGAGTAAGCATGAGCACCGAAGGGTAAGTAAACAAACGGGACAGGCTTAACCACGCTGGGACTGTGGGCATCCACAGTATTGACTACTCAACGAATGTTGCCTCCATAAATTAAGACGGGTCGGAGTGTAACCACCTTATGTTTGTTCGTCAAGCTTTTTTTTGAGGCAATTTGGCCTGCCTTGGCTGTACTTGTACTCTATGTCGTTACGCTCAGAATATCGACATGAGCATACAGATACCGGTAAGTTGTGCTTCGATAATTTTTTGCCTGGACGTTTACTTACAAAGGCGCAGCGCCAAATACTGACATGTTTTTTGCGGATGACCAGATATTCCCATAGAAAAAAACTTGTTATAAAACTAGATACTCCTGCAGAGACGCTCATTATCCTATCGTCATGAAATATATTTAATATCAAAAAAGCTGTTAAAAAACCTGCTATTCCA
>PWUP01000218.1 GCA_003562535.1 Gammaproteobacteria bacterium
CCCGACATCATATAGCCATTTGCGTTGATTCACGCCCATTGTTCATCCGTTGCGGGTAGTGGGTATCCCTCGATCCTCATGCCGTAGGAATGAATCTTATCCGTGTCTATCCGTGTGCATCTGTGAAAGTGTGAGCAGTACGCACACATTCCGCCCCCCCCCTTTCCGTCGGCGTTGTGATTCGCTATGATGAACGGCTGAAAATTGATACCACTAGCCACCTGATTAGAATGCCTATGTCCGATTCGACTGCTGAACGCCCTCGGCCTGCTCCGGTTAAGCGCGGCGAAAAACTGCGTGGTGCGGAAAAAATGGCGCGGATTCCGGTTAAAATCCAGCCTACTGTACCGCAGCAACGCTTGCGCAAGCCGACGTGGATTCGGGCTAAATTCCCTGGTGGCCCCGAAGTGCGGCGCTTGCAAGGTATTCTGCGTGAGCAAAGCCTGAATACCGTCTGCGAAGAAGCCGCCTGCCCGAACCTCGGCGAGTGTTTTAGCCACGGTACCGCAACTTTCATGATTATGGGCGATATTTGCACTCGGCGCTGCCCATTTTGCGATGTGGCTCACGGTCGGCCTAATCCGCTTGATCCCCAAGAACCGGCCAATTTAGCCAGCACGGTGCAGGCTATGGGGTTGCGCTATGTGGTGATCACTTCCGTAGATCGGGACGATTTACGCGATGGCGGTGCCGGGCATTTTGTCGCCTGTATTCAAGCCTTGCGTCAGTCATGCCCCGAGCTGCGGATTGAAATCCTCACCCCAGATTTTCGTGGGCGGATGCAGGTCGCTCTGGAGCGCTTGCAGCAAGCACCGCCGGATGTATTCAACCATAATCTGGAAACGGTGCCGCGTTTATATAAACAAGCGCGCCCGGGTGCGGATTATCAGTATTCGCTGGATTTGCTCCAGCAGTTTAAACATCAACACCCGCAGTTACCGACTAAATCCGGCCTGATGTTGGGCTTGGGTGAAGAGCTGACCGAAATCGAGCAGGTGATGCGCGATTTGCGCCACCATGAGGTTAATATGCTGACACTGGGGCAGTATTTACAACCAAGTGCTCATCATTTGCCGGTGCAGCGTTATGTGACCCCAGAGGAATTTGCCGCCCTGCAACGCTTTGGTGAGTCACTGGGCTTTTCCCACGTTGCCTCCGGGCCGATGGTGCGGTCGTCTTATCATGCGGATCAGCAGGCGCAAAATGTGTTGTAATCCTGACCCTGCTGACGGTCGTTACGCTGCTGAACTGCGACTTATCTGCGGTCGTCGGGTCTGACGGCGACCCGACGGCCGTATCTGGGCCGTGTTGCGACCCTATTAACAATGTTTTCAGTTCAGGAGTATTCAGTATGTTGACCCAACCCAGTCAAAAATATAAACCGTTTCAGCCGATTCAATTAACCGATCGCCAGTGGCCTGCACGGGTGATTGAACAGCCGCCCATCTGGTGCAGTGTGGATCTGCGCGATGGCAACCAAGCGTTGATTGAACCTATGGGGCCGGAGCGCAAACTGCGCATGTTCCGCTTATTGGTGCAATTGGGCTTTAAAGAAATTGAGATCGGCTTTCCTTCAGCCTCGCAGACGGATTTCGATTTTGCTCGGCGGTTGATTGAGGAAGGCCATATCCCTGACGATGTGACGGTGCAAGTGCTGACCCAAGCGCGCGATCATTTGATCGACCGCACCTTTGAATCGCTGGTCGGGGCGCGGCGGGCGATTGTGCACGTCTATAATGCTACAGCCCCCTTGTTCCGCCGCGTGGTGTTTAACACCGATGTCGAGGGCGTAGTCACCATCGCTCGCCAAGCAGCGCAGCATATTAAAACCCGTGCGGCGGACTATGCCGACACCGACTGGGTGTTCCAGTATTCCCCAGAATTGTTTTCCAACACCGAGCTGGAGGTTTCCAAGCGGGTGTGCGAAGCGGTGATGGACGTCTATGCGCCAACGCCTGAGCGGCGTTTGATTTTCAATCTGCCAGCCACAGTGGAATCTTCTACACCCAATATTTACGCCGATCAGGTGGAGTGGTTTTGCCGTAATATTAAGCAACGTGACTGTGTGATTGTCAGCCTGCATCCGCATAATGACCGTGGCACTGCCGTGGCGGCGGCTGAACTCGGGATAATGGCGGGCGCTGATCGGGTGGAAGGGACTTTGTTTGGTAACGGTGAGCGCACCGGCAATGTGGATATCGTTACTTTAGGGCTGAATTTATACACCCAAGGGGTTAATCCACAGTTGGACTTGGCCAATATTAACGATATTGTCCGTTGTGTGGAATACTGCAATCAACTGCCCGTGCATCCGCGCCATCCTTATGCTGGTGAGTTGGTCTTTACGGCCTTTTCTGGCTCGCATCAGGATGCGATTAAAAAAGGGTTTACAGCGCAGCGTCAGTCCAATAGTGGCGTCTGGCAGGTGCCTTATTTGCCGATTGATCCCCAAGACTTAGGGCGCAGTTATGAGGCCGTCATCCGAGTGAACAGTCAATCGGGTAAAGGCGGCATTGCCTATTTATTGGAGCAGGATTACGGTTTACATCTGCCGCGCTTGCTGCAAGTCGAATTTTCCAATGTGGTGCAGTTGATTGCGGACGAAACCGGCAAAGAACTCAGCTCGGCGCAAATTTGGGACGCCTTTCAAGGCGAGTATTTGGGGCCAGAGCAACCGTTTGGGTTTATCGAATATCGCACCAAACCGGATACCCATGCTGCGGAGATTCGGCAAATCACCGCCAAAATCTTGGATCGTGGTCAAGAGCGGTTAATTACCGGCAAGGGTAACGGCCCGATTGATGCCTTTTTGAATGCCTTGGCGCAACACTGCGGGATGATCATGCGCGTGGTGGACTATCGTGAACACGCCATCGGTAGCTCGGCACAACACGGTGACGCTACCGCCATCGCCTATTTGCAGTTACAAACGCCACAAGGGGCTACAGTATTTGGTGTCGGCATGCATAAAAACATTGTTGCCGCTTCGTTACGAGCGGTGATCAGTGCAGTCAATCGGGTACACCGAGCGCAAGGTTCGGGTGGATTAGACGCCGTGCAACAGTCGGCCTAACGGCAGACTGCTTAATACGGTAGGGGCGCTCACGCCTCTACCGTCCTAAGCCCCCGAACCGCCGTTCACAGCGCGATAACCGTTCGGCGGGCAATGGTCTGAAATCGCCATGCCATGAACACTGCCGCGACGGTGGTGCCGATTAAAATAGCAATAATCAAAC
>PWUP01000271.1 GCA_003562535.1 Gammaproteobacteria bacterium
AAAATCGCCTCGATCAAAGAGCGCCGCGATGGATTGATTAACGCCGCTGAGGAACGCATCAACAAGGCCGAGAAGGTCATCAAACGCCTCAACGATCACATCGCCCGTGAGGCGTGTGCAGCGATCAGAAAGCGTCTGCTCAACAAGCGCAATCACAAGCAACGTCGGCTCGCCATGCTGCGTGATCGTTTAGCACAACTGAAGGCGGAGTCGCCGATGACAATGAAGTCAACCTGCTCATCGCGACCAGTACTCTTAAAAAAATGGGACTCCAAGCCGATACCGTCACTAATGGTCGTGAAGCGCTCCACGCTCTGGAAACGACGCCTTATGATTTGGTGTTGATGGATGTGCAAATGCCGGAGATGGATGGTTTGGAAGCAACCCGACACATCAGAACAATGACTGCAGCCACGGAGCCATCATGCCGCATTCCCGTGATCGCCATGACGGCTGGGGCTATGGCGCAAGATCGCCAGCAATGCTTTGCAGCGGGGATGGACGATTATCTGACTAAGCCACTGGATTTATCCGAACTGACTCGGGTTTTGTCCCAGTGGCTACCGGGGCAACAGAACAAGAGTGCTGAAGCGACCCTCAGCATAGAGGGTCGGTGATGATTGTTTTTTTTGTTAATATATAGACTACCGGTTAGGCTCTATGGACGCTACTTTGCAAACTTTACTACTGGTTGATGACGATCCCAACATCCGCATGTTAGCGGGTCACGGTCTTAAACGCGCCGGTTATCGGGTGCAGGAGGCCAGCAGTGGTTCGGAAGCCTTGGAATTATTTGACTCGGTGCGACCGGATCTCATGCTGATTGATGTCGCCATGCCGGGGTTGAATGGGTTTGAAACGGTGACGGCCATTCGCCAGCGGCCTGACGGGGCGATGATTCCCTTGGTGATGCTAACCGGCTCTGATGATCACGAATCCGTGACCACCGCTTTTGAAGTCGGTGCGACGGATTTCATTATTAAGCCAATCAACTTGCCATTGTTGGTACAGCGGGTGCGCTATGCCTTGGCGGGTGCCGAGCGGGAACAACGCCTCCAGCGTATCCATCTCGAACAGCAAAGTGCGTGCAAGTTGGCTAAGCTGGGCTTTTGGCGTCTGAATGTACTGACCGGTGAATTCCAGTGGTCGTCTGAGGCTGAGGCACTACTGGGACGCAGTGAACCGATGCCCCAGACAGTCGCGGAACTACTGGCGGAAATTCCCGCAGACCAGCGCTCACGCAGCGAGCGGTGGTTTGCCCAGTCCCTTGATCAGCAACAAGGGATTGATATGGAACTGTCTTTGCACCGCGCTGGGCAGGAACATATTATCAAGTTGCAAAGCAGCCCCCAGACCGGACAGGATGTACTCGTAGGTGCGTTCCAAGATGTCACTGCATTGCGTGCGTTTGAAGACCAAGCGCTGTATCTGGTTGAACATGATGAGCTGACCGGCCTGCCCAATCTGCGGCTATTCCGGCGCCTATTGGAAGATCGGCTGGCGCGGCAGCGCGAGGGGGTAGACATTGCTGTGGTGGTGGTCGATATCGATCGTTTGCAACGCATTAACCGCGCCTTTGGCCCGCATCAGGGCGATGAAGTCATATTAACTATGGCACAACGGCTTAAACAGGCGTTGCCCCCAGACAGCCTGTTATGTCGCTTAGAATCCGATGCTTTTGCGCTAGCGGTGAACCTAGAGACGCTGGAATGGCAGGGTCTTGAGGCTGAGTTACATCACCACCTGAACCAGTCCATGCTCCTGAATGGCCGAGATCTGTTGGTGAGTTGCAGTATGGGTATGGCGCTCTACCCCCAGGATGCGACCGATGCTACGGCATTGGTACAAGCCGCTCAGACCGCCGAACGCCAAGCGAGTGCCGAACCCACGACCCGATGGATCTGCTTTGCCGACCTTGAACCTCAACAGCACGATGGGTTGATCATTCTAGAAAATGATTTACGCTGCGCTTTAGACAAACAGGAGTTCTTCTTAGTCTATCAACCACAAAAGCACTTAGCGACGGGTCATATTGTCGGTGTTGAGGCACTGCTGCGTTGGCGACATGCGGAACGTGGCATTGTCTCACCAGCGGAATTTATCCCCTTGCTTGAAGCAACTGGGATGATCCATACCGTTGGTGACTGGATTTTACAAGAAGCCATCCGCCAAGGCGCAGAATGGCAACAGCAGGGGTTAAATCTGCGAGTGGCGGTCAACCTCGCGGCGGCTCAGGTCGAAAATCCCCAACTGGCCGGTCGAGTCAATGAGTGGATAACGCACTATGGACTGCCTGTGGAATTATTGGAATTGGAAATTACCGAAAGCACCGCGATGCAGACCCCCGAGACCACGATATTGCATCTACAAAAGCTCAGAGAATGCGGTCTGCGCATTGCCATCGATGACTTTGGTACCGGCTATTCCTCTCTGGCCTATTTGGCACAATTTCCGCTGGATACACTGAAAATTGACCGAGCCTTCGTTAAAGACATCACACTGGGTCGCCAAAACCGTGCTATCGTGACCGCACTCAGCGCTTTAAGTCGTCATCTGGGTTTGACTACCATTGCCGAGGGGGTCGAAACCGAGCGCCAACGCGATTATCTGGATGCCTTAGATATTGATGAAATTCAGGGGTTTCTTTTTTCCAAACCCCTAGAAGCACAACACGTTATTAAATTTCTGCAACAGCATAACTCGACACCGTGAGGACTGATACGATGCAATTGTTGTTTGAAGCCACTGGAACGCCTGAAGCCTTTGCATCCGCACTGCAAAAGTTCAATCACAATCCGGAAATACAAAGCCTGTTAGTGCTGGCAGCGGATGGCAATCTCTGGCAAAAAAATACGATTGACCCTCTGCTGCTTGCCAGCCGGATTCCCGTATTCGGTGGGATTTTTCCACAACTCAACTACGCCAACCGCCCCTATGAACGGGGCACTGTACTGGTCGGATTAACTCAACCTGCTGAGATCGCCCGGGTTGAGGGCTTAAGTGACGCGGATATTGATTTTGATGACCGTGTGGAGGAATGCACCACCCACTGGAGCGAACCGGAATCCACGTCAACCATGCTGGTTTTTGTCGATGGTCTGGCTCAACGTATCAGCGCCTTAATCCATGGACTCTATTCTAATTTTGGCCTAGAGGATAATTTTGTTGGCGGCGGCGCCGGTTCGCTGAGCTTTACACAGAAACCTTGCATCATCACCCCTCAAGGACTGT
>PWUP01000264.1 GCA_003562535.1 Gammaproteobacteria bacterium
CCCTGCGTCACCGGGCCCTTTACGGGGCAGAGTCTCACGACCCCGTGGGTGGAAAGCCCACACCTTTTTTTTGATGGCTGCAAGACCGCAGCCGCTATCCCTCCCCGCCCTGAAGGACGGGGTTTCTCGCGGAGAAAACTGATGATTATTGATCCGGAACACCTGTTCCGTATGTTGTGTGATCCCGTGCGCCTGCGCTGTGTGCTGCTGATTCGCCAGGAAGGGTCACTGTGCGTGTGTGAACTCACTCACGCTTTGGATCTAGATCAACCTAAAATTTCCAGACATCTGGCGCGCTTGCGGCGGGGAAAACTGTTACTTGACGAACGCCGAGGGCAGTGGGTGCATTATCGTCTGCACCCCGATCTGCCCGACTGGGTGTTGACCGTTATCGATGCGGCTCGTACTGGACAGAAGGCGACTCAGTATCAACAAGATGATCGTCAGCGGCTCTCGGCTATGGTGGATCGACCGAATCGCTGTGTCTGATGATTGATCGACAAACCTACTTGGGATTCCTTGAACAAAAACAATTTTATAGGTCGAGCTTTGACTGAGCTTAGCCTATATCAACAGTGTATAGCCATTCAAGCTGATTAGGCGAACGGCTATATAACTGACTGGGATAAATTCAAGGTAAGCCCAGCATCCGGCTATGGCTACCGGCTTAAAATAACCGTGCCGGTTTAGTGCAACGGTTAATCAATCGGGCGCATCATTGCTATTGCAGCGCTGCGCTAACCGCATCAGTGCCGCACCCAGTTGCTCATTTTGGATATTATGGGCGGTGCTTTTGAGTAAATCGGCACTGGAGCGACTGAGCGTTGGACGGCGTAATGATGACTTATTGTCGGAGTCAGAGGGCGGCGTAACCCGTAATTTAAGCTCTGGTACGGGCTGCTTGAGTTCCGCTTCCAGTTGTTGGCGTAAACCCGGCAACACATAACGCAGGCGTGTAGCCCAAGCGGAGGAATGCGTTTGCAAGATCCAGCCTTGGGGCGATATGGACTGCAGACGCACTTGGTTTTGCAGGTGCGATGGTAGCAACATATTGATCAGGCGATTGATATGCGCCATGCGTTGGCCTTGCTCCATCACAGTGGCTAAGCGCCCCTTAGGCTTATGCAAAAAATTGCCGACACAACGCATGATCGTTGTACTCCGCTGCCGAGTTGTAGTATAGCGTCTGGTTTCTGCCTTTATTATAGCGTGAATAATTTATTTACAAAATAGATTCAAAGGGTTATTTTTTTGGGTTTGAGACCAAGCTGATCTTTGCTCGAATCGAACTTTTATTTGGGAAAATTAATGATTTACGAAAAAAACACTGACAACCTTAATATTCTTAACCAGCAGCGTTTGCTCACCCCTGAGGCGATCAAACAGCATTTGCCACTGACCCAAGCGGCTCACGACACCGTGTTGCAAGGCCGACGTAACCTGCAGGCGATTCTCGATCAGCAGGACCCGCGGCTGTTCATCGTCGTCGGTCCCTGCTCGGTGCATGATACCGATGCGGCTATCGAGTATGCTCGCCGTCTCAAAACGCTTGCCGACGAAGTTCAAGACAGTATGATACTGATTATGCGAGTTTATTTTGAAAAGCCGCGCACCACAACCGGCTGGAAAGGACTGATTAATGATCCTTTTCTGGATGATTCCTTCCAAATTGAAGAGGGCTTACAGCAAGCCCGGCGGTTGCTGCTTACCATTGCGGAACTCGGTTTACCCACGGCAACCGAAGCACTCGACCCCATCAGCGTGCAATATTTGTCGGATCTTATCGCTTGGTACGCTATTGGAGCGCGCACAACCGAATCGCAAACCCATCGGGAAATGGCCAGCGGGCTATCTGCGCCGGTAGGGTTTAAAAATGGCACCGATGGCAGTTTGGATGTCGCCATCAATGCCTTGTTATCCGTTTCCAGTGAGCACAGTTTTCTGGGTATTGACCCCCAAGGCTACTGCGCCATCACGCGCACTCGTGGCAATCCTTACGGCCATGTTGTTCTGCGCGGCGGTGGCGGCAAACCCAACTATGATTCCGTCACCATCAAACTGTGTGAGCAAAGCTTAACTGCCAAAGGTTTGCTGACTAACATCATGGTGGATTGCAGTCATGCTAATTCAAATAAAGACCCGGCGCTGCAAACACTGGTCTTGCAAGACTGTGTGAACCAGATCGTCGAAGGTAATCGCTCAATCATCGGTATGATGCTGGAAAGCAACCTCGGCTGGGGCAACCAAACAGTCCCGGATGATCGCTCACAACTTCAGTATGGGGTGTCGATCACCGATGCCTGTATTGACTGGGAGACGACCGAGCGGGCGCTGCGTGATGCGCACACCCCCCTGCAGCCGGTTATCCAAGCCCGCCGTCAGGCTAACAAGCAGTCAATTTGACCCACTGTTCACACCGAGTAACTCCAAACCACTAAGATAAGACCGATCAAAGAACCCATACTATGCTGACCTCACTGATCGGCCGTTTCAAAGGTTATGCTCAAGCTCGCCTAGTCGCACGTATTTATGACTTTGCGGCTGCCCTAGATCAGTCCTCGGACGAAGATTTGGGGCGCCTCACGGCCTTAATGCTGCACTATCGTAATGATGTGCTCAGCACTCGTCGCTGTGATCTACTGAATCCCACCGCCGCTTTACAGGCTGACCCCGGTTTGCGTCGTTGGGTTGAACGCGAAGAGCGTCTGGCTGCGCGTGTTGGTCAACCGCTGGTGGCGCTAAGTATTGGGGTCTGGGTGCGCACTTTGGATGGCACGGTGTCGCCTGCTGCGGAACAGGCCGTGGGCAAGTTATGGAGCGTGTTGGCGCGGGGTCAGCATTACATCAGCCAAGGGGCTGAAGAATGGCACCAGCATACCGGCATGGCACTGAATTTGACGGATCTGCCAATACTGTACTTATCCTTTGGACGCACCGCCTCGACTCAACCCTGAACCCATTATGGAATTGACGATGACTATAAACATCGAATCGTTAGCGCAACGCTATATCAATCTCGCCCAGCCGCGTCTAGGGGCGCGGGTAGTGGCGGTGACCGATGAATTTTTTGCTCCAGCGGAGCGGATGTTACAGCCTGAACCGGCTGTATTCATTGCGGGTAAATTTGATGCCAACGGCAAATGGATGGACGGTTGGGAATCACGCCGCAAGCGAGTGGCGGGCTATGACTACTGCATCGTGCGTCTCGGTCGGCCTGGAGTGATTCGCG
>PWUP01000086.1 GCA_003562535.1 Gammaproteobacteria bacterium
AATCAACCAGCAACGGCGTGAGATTTTCCGCCGCACCTTGAGCCAATGCGGGGTCATCGGCTAACAGCACCTTGCCAACGCCGCTGATCTGGCTGGCGGCCTCGGCCACCGCACCGCAGTTATGGCCAGCGACCAGCAGCGTGATTTCGCCGCCGATGAGCTGGGCCGCACCGAGGGTGTTTAACGTCGAACCCAGTAGTTGTTGCTGATCGTGTTCGGCAATGACGAGAATGCTCATGAGATCACCTTGGCCTCGTTACGCAGTTTATCCACCAGCTCAGCGACGGAGCTGACCTTAATACCGGCCTGCCGCTGGGGCGGTTCAGCCACCTTCAGCGTCGTTAAGCGTGGGCTGATATCGACCCCTAAATCGTCAGGGGTGAGGGTTGTGAGTGGTTTTCTTTTGGCTTTCATGATATTGGGTAGTGAGGCATAGCGCGGATCATTCAGACGTAAATCCACCGTCAGCACCGCAGGCAGGGGCAGCCGCCGGCGTTCTAAACCGCCGTCAATTTCGCGGGTGATGTCCAAGGTTTCACCCTCTAGGTTCAGTGCCGAGATGAATGTACCCTGCGCCCAGCCCAGCAGCGCGGCCAGCATTTGCCCGGTCTGATTGCAATCATCGTCAATCGCCTGTTTGCCGAGAATCACCAACTGAGGTTGCTCTTGAGCGACCAGCGCTTTGAGCAGTTTAGCCACAGCCAGTGGTTCAGTTGGGGTCTCCGTCTGCACCAAAATGGCGCGATCCGCTCCCATAGCTAAGGCGGTGCGCAGGGTTTCTTGGCATTTGGCCACGCCAATGGACACGGCGATGATGTCATCCGCCTGACCGGCCTCTTTGAGTCGAATCGCCTGTTCGACGGCAATTTCGTCAAATGGATTCATCGACATTTTGACATTGGCCGTTTCAACACCGGAACCATCGGTTTTGACACGGATATTGACGTTGTAGTCAATGACCCGCTTAATGGGAACCATAACTTTCATGTTTTAACCTCTGAATGACGCTCCGAGCTAAGCTTGGGGCAGGATAATGGGTATCATCATGGTAAGAATGTAACAACAAGTGCCGAGTGCGGCAAGTTTAGTGATGGTTGAGGTCGGCAGTCTGGTCAGGTTTCGGTATACTGATGCTCTAAATTCGCAAACGAGGCGTAATCATTGTGGCGGATTCGTTTCACACTTTGCCGCACTGTGAATTTGACGACAGCCTGCCGATTAATCAGCATCATGAGCCGATCACTGCTGCCTTACGCGCCCATCAGGTGGTGGTGGTCTGCGGTGAGACCGGTTCGGGTAAAACCACTCAATTGCCGAAACTGTGTTGGCAATTGGGACTCGGCGAACAGCCAGTTTGTAGTGTAGGTTCGAGTCTGAATGAAGGTTAAGGAGCTTATCAGTATCCTCAAAGAAGATGGTTGGTACCAAGCTCGCCAGCGGGGTAGCCATCGCCAATTCCGACATGCTGTAAAATCGGGAACTGTAACCGTATCTGGGAAACCCAATGTAGACATGCCGCCGGGCACGCTCAATAACGCCCTGAAGCAAGCAGGCTTAAAGAAATAGGTGAAATTATGCAGTATGTAGTCATTCTCGAAGAAGGCTCCGAGAGCTGGGGTGCCTATGTTCCAGATCTACCAGGATGTGTGGCTGTAGGGGAAACCCGCGAGGAAGCTCTAGAGTTGATCCGCGAGGCCATTGAGTTTCACCTAGATGGCATTAAAGAAGACGGGGAGCCTATTCCAGAGCCACATTCCCACAGCGAGGTCGTCCAGATCAATGCCGCATAACCATGAATTCAACCGGACGCCAGAAATCTCTGCGGCGGCGTTAGAATGTAACCACAAGTGCCGGGTGCGGCAAGTTTAGTGAAATGAATAAGAGCGCCCTTTACGCCAAAATTGTAGAGTGGTCCGATGAGGATCAATGCTTTGTTGGCAGTGCTCCAGGGCTAATTTATGGGGGATGCCATGGCTCAGACGAGAAAGAAGTTTTTGCCGAACTCTGCAGTATCGTAGACGAAGCTATTGAGCTTTACCAAAGAGAAGGGAAAGCCCTTCCTCCCCCTACGGCTGGTCGAGATCTTGCTAACACCCTGGAACACATAGTCATCTGCTAGAGATCAGATCATCAAGCTCACGGTCAATGCGTCGGCGGTGGCCAGTTTGTGTTCGCGGTGCAGATCCGCAGCGAGCAGAGCGATGGTGGTGTCCAGCGGCACGACGATACACTTCTGCGTATAGGCGATCACCTGGATCGACCACACGCAACGATGCCGCCATCAGTAGCGGTCCTTGCGGTCGCGGTAGTCGTCGGTGCGGGCACCCTTGGCGATACCGGCCAACTGATCCAGCTCGGGCACCGGCATCACCAGCACGCCCTTGCCCTTGGGAATGAACACGAATTCCTGCCCGGCCTCCCAGTGCTGTTCTTCGCACAAGGATTTGGGAATGGATATCTGATACTTGCGAGACAAGGTGGCGGTAGCAGCCATTGTCATACTCTCAAAGTGTCGATTTAGATTGGGTAAGAATATAGCATCCTGCTCCAGTGCGCCAAAAAACGAGAATGGGGGTTGTAGTTGAGCAGTTGATCATCGAGATTGACAAGCTGTTTGAGGGGGATGGTGAAATGAACACTAAAACGGCTGATGTCGGCAGTCTGGTCAGGTTTCGGTATACTGATGCTCTAAATTCGCAAGCGAGACGTAAGTATTTTGGCGGATTCGTAAAGTGGACCCCAATGGCTCACAGTGCCCTATCCGTCATTGATGTCTATGAACAACTGCTCAGTGCTCCGGATGATAAAACCCGGGCGCGGATTATTGCGACCGCCTTTGAGCGGTTAGAAGACCGCTATCCTGAACTCAAGGATTTAGCCACGGCGACCGGGGTGCGGGAAACCGAACTGCGGTTGTTGAAAAAAATTGAAAAAATCCGCCAAGACACTCAGCAAATTCGTGCGGATATGCATCAAACCGAGCTGCGGTTGCAAAAAGAAATTGCTGAGGTCAATCTAAAAATTGAAATGACCAGCAAAAAACAGGTGCAATGGATGGTGGGGTTATTTTTTACCTTCGCCTTTACCCTGATTGCGGCGATGTTTGGGGTGAGTATGTTGTGACAGGCGAGAGGTTAAACGCCTTGTAGGTCCGATTAGCGCAGCGTAATCGGACACATGGGAGTCTCATTTCTCCGAATACGCGGCGCTA
>PWUP01000079.1 GCA_003562535.1 Gammaproteobacteria bacterium
CATTATCCTCAGCGTGGATGGCCTCCTGCCAATGCCCATGCACAGAATCGAACTCCAGCAAATGGGCGCTGCACGCCGCATCCCCTGCGGGTTCATTGATGTGTACAAACGTCAAATCAGGGCAACCTTGTTGTAACGCCGCTCGCAAGGTCAAACGCCCCATACGCCCAAAACCATTAATGGCAACACGAGTCATGCTAACTTCCTCCAGTTTTACGGTTAATGAATGGATTAAACAGTGATTCAAACTTTGACGGGATGCTGTACTGGGAAATGCTGCCGGGTTCGATTGGCTATCCGCACCAGCACCAACATCAGCGGCACTTCGACCAGCACTCCAACCACAGTGGCCAAAGCGGCCCCGGATTGCAGACCGAACAGGGCAATCGCAGCGGCGACAGCTAATTCAAAGAAATTACTCGCCCCAATCATCGCCCCCGGTGCAGCGACCGGATGGGGGACTCGCCACGCCTTGGCCCAGCCATAGGCGATGAAAAACACTAGGAACGTCTGGATAATCAGCGGAATGGCAATCAAAACAATATGCAGCGGATTGTTGAGAATCACCTCGCCCTGAAAGGCAAACAATAAGATCAGTGTCAGCAGTAACCCTACTGGCGTGACCGAGCCGATACGGCGCAGAAACACGGTATGGAACCATGCGCTGCCGCGTTTTTTAATCAGATAAATCCGAGTGATGTAACCGGCAGTCAGCGGAATCACGATGTATAACACCACCGACAAGGCCACCGTATCCCACGGCACCACGATATTGGAAATCCCCAGCAGCAACACCACAATCGGCGCAAAGGCAAACAACATAATGATGTCGTTAACGGCCACTTGCACCAGGGTATAGGCCGCATCCCCACGGGTGAGATAACTCCAGACGAAGACCATGGCAGTACAAGGCGCCGCCCCCAGTAAAATCGCCCCGGCCAGATATTCTCGCGCCAGGGCTTCAGGGATTAACGGTTCAAATACCACCAGCAGGAAAAACCAGGCGATGGCAAACATGGTAAACGGCTTGATCAGCCAGTTAACTGAGGTGGTGATGCACAGTCCCTTGGGCTGACGGCGCACGCCGAGAATCGCCGCGAAGTCAATCTGCACCATCATCGGGAAAATCATCGCCCAAATCAGTATCGCCACCGGAATGGATACGTTGGCAACTTCAAATTGGGCTAAGGTCTCCGGCACGATGGGCGCGAGCTGTCCCAAAGCGACACCGGCTACAATACACAGCGCCACCCAAACCGTCAGATAGCGTTCAAAAAAGCCCAGACCACCGGCAGTGGACTCTAAGGTTTTTTCAGTCATTTCAATCCTTTTTTGATAAATTGTCACGCGCAGCGTTTAGGTCGATCCACCATAGCCGCAAGCCGAGTGAGTTCACACACGCACATAGCGCAGGCGCACGGGGGCACACCACATGCGGAACAGGAGTTCTGGATCAATAATCATGCTCATCAGTATATGCCTATTTGCATATATGTTCAAGCGTATATTTATGGCTTGACTATGGTGGTAGTAATAACGATTACAACCATACCTCTCCCAGCCCAGCACCTAAAATCACCACCAACCACGGCGGCCAGCGCCAGAGCACCAACAACGCCCACGCCGCCAGAGCCACCACAAACTCGCGCGTACCGACAATCCCATACACCCACACCGGATCATACAACGCCGCCAGCAACACCCCGACCACAGCGGCATTCACTCCACGCAAGGCTCGCCGTACCGACGGCACCGCACGCAAGCGCTGCCAAAACGGCAACACCCCGAACAACAATAAAAATGAAGGGAGGAAAATCGCGAACAAAGCCACTAGCCCGCCAATCCAACCGTTAGCCACGACCCCTAAATAAGCAGCAAAGGTAAACAATGGTCCAGGTACGGCCTGAGCAGCGCCATAACCGGCCAAAAATAAATCGTGATCGACCCAACCGGGATCGACCACCTGGGTTTGCAGCAACGGCAAAACCACATGCCCGCCGCCAAATACCAACGAACCGGCATAGTAAAATCCCGATAATAAGCCGATCCCTTGCTGGCCACTGAGATTTGCCCACAGCGGCAATCCCAGCAGCAGCACAGCAAACAGCCCTAAACTCAGCGCCCCGACCCAAGGTGGAATCGGAATGTGCAAGGGCGTGTGTTGAGACTCATCGTTGTCGGCAGACCACCACAACCCGACGATAACCCCTAAAGCAATCGCAGCAAGCTGGCCGACTGTACCCGACACCAGCAAAGCCACGCCCGCTGCCACTAGGGCTAAAGTGGCGCGTTGCCGATCAGGGCAGAGCGTTTGCGCCATTCCCCACAGGGCTTGAACCACCACGGCCACGGCCACAGCCTTTAAGCCCAATAGCCAGCCTCCGCCTACGCCGATATCGCTAAAATTCAACACCCCATAGGCGAACAACCCCATGATCAGCGCTGAGGGCAAGGTAAACCCCACCCAAGCCGCTACCGCGCCAGCCCAACCGGCGCGATGTAAACCAATCCCAATGCCCACTTGGCTACTGGCCGGACCAGGCAAAAACTGACACAGCGTCACCAGCTCAACATAAGCCTGCTCGCTCAACCAGCGGTAGCGTTCAACCAGTGTTGTGCGGAAATAGCCAATATGGGCTACTGGGCCACCAAACGAGGTCAACCCCAACACGAGAAATACGCGGAAGACTTCAAATACTGATTTAATCTGACTGGTCATGATGTTATGAGGCTCACGGAGTACAGTAAGGTTTTGTATGATATAAGTGTTATACTCAAAAGTAATAACAATTTTTTAATCATTAGTTATGATGATGATAAGCTGTATTTTAAACATGGTTCTTTTCGATGTGGTTTGTTTAGGTAGTCCTAAATATGGTAGTGACATGTCAGTTCAGATACGGTCATGGTTAAACACTCATACCGAAAGCTGAAGCAAACTCGCTTTGTGACATACCTACTTGAGCTCGGATTTGCTTTATTCGGTCAACTGATTTTTGATGCTAACATTTGAAATAAGCGGTGCCGTCAGTCGTTCCTTGTGGATCATGTGCTTGAGCCTCCCAACGCCTGTTATGTTTCCAACCATTTGTACATGACCAACGCATCGACATAACCTTTGGACGGGTGACGAAATGCCTTGGGTAACCGGCCCACAGTAGCGAAGCCAAGCTTGTTCCAAAGCCTTACCG
>PWUP01000345.1 GCA_003562535.1 Gammaproteobacteria bacterium
GGAAACCGGCCATGCAGTTCCCAAGCGAGGAAAAACGGCGTCCAGTCGATACGCTCGACCAGTTCTTCCAGCGGATAGTCTGCTAAAGCCTGAATGCCGAGAAAACTCGGTTGCAGAGGAGAGGGGTTGGACGAGTCAGCGGCGGCACTATTGGCACGGGCGTCAGCCAGCGACAGATTATCACTGCGGGTTTGTCGTCCCGCATGTTGCTCGCGTTTGCGTTGGTAATCCTCAGCCACTTCAGCCAGATACCCTGAGCGTTGGCTACCGGTCAGTTTTTGCGCCACCCCCACCGCTCGCGAGGCGTCTTTGACATAAACCACACCGTGGTCATAGTGCGGGGTGATTTTCACGGCGGTATGAATCAGCGAGGTCGTCGCCCCGCCGATCAGCAAGGGCAGGGTGAACTGCTGGCGTTGCATTTCCTTAGCCACATGCACCATTTCGTCCAGCGACGGGGTAATCAGGCCGGATAAGCCGATTAAATCGGCATCATGTTGTTTCGCGGCATCGAGGATTTTTTGTGCCGGCACCATCACGCCCAGATCAACGACCTCGTAGTTATTGCACTGCAAGACCACGCCGACGATGTTTTTACCAATATCATGCACATCGCCCTTAACCGTGGCCATGATAATCGTGCCGTTTTTACGCTGGGCTTCGGCGGCGGTCTGTCCGGCTTCGATATAGGGGATCAGATGCGCCACGGCTTTTTTCATCACCCGCGCTGATTTGACGACTTGAGGCAGAAACATTTTGCCCGAGCCGAATAAATCACCGACCACATTCATGCCATCCATCAGCGGGCCTTCAATCACATCCAGGGGTTTGGTCGCCTCCAGACGAGCCGCCTCGGTATCCTCAACCACATATTCGTCAATGCCCTTGACCAGGGCGTGTTCCAGACGTTTAATCACCGGCCAGTCGCGCCAGGCCAAATCCTCTTTGCGCTCCAGACGGCTGCCATCGCCTTTATAGCGTTCGGCAATCTCCAACAGCCGTTCAGTGCCATCGGCGCGACGGTTAAGCACCACATCTTCCACCCTTTCGCGCAGTTCTTCGGCAATGGTATCGTACACATCGAGCTGGCCGGCATTGACAATCGCCATGTCCAAACCGGCGCGAATGGCATGATAGAGAAACACCGAGTGCATGGCGCGGCGCACCGGCTCATTGCCGCGAAACGAGAACGATACATTGCTCAGGCCGCCAGAAGTCAGCGCATAGGGTAGGTGCTGTTTAATCGCCCGCAGCGCCTCGATGAAATCCACCGCATAGTTATTGTGTTCTTCGATGCCGGTAGCAATGGCGAAAATATTCGGATCGAAAATAATATCTTCTGGCGGAAACCCGACCTCTTCGGTGAGAATCCGATAAGCGCGGCTGCAAATCTCGATTTTGCGTTCGCAGGTGTCGGCCTGACCCTGTTCGTCAAAGGCCATAACCACCACCGCCGCCCCATAGCGGCGCACCAACTGCGCTTGTTCGATGAATGCTGCCTCGCCTTCTTTCAGGCTGATGGAGTTGACCACCGACTTGCCCTGCACGCATTTCAATCCGGCCTCGATCACCGACCATTTGCTGGAGTCAATCATGACCGGCACCCGGGCAATATCCGGTTCGGCGGCCAGTAGATTCAAAAACGTGGTCATGGCTTGGGCCGAATCCAGCAGACCTTCGTCCATATTGATGTCAATGATCTGCGCCCCGTTTTCGACCTGCTGGCGGGCGACTTCCAGCGCTGTGGGGTAATCGCCGTCTTTAATCAGACGTTTAAACCGCGCCGAGCCGGTGACATTGGTGCGTTCACCAATATTGACAAAGCTGCTGGCGCTGTCGCCACTCAGGGTGCAGGGTTCCAGACCACTGAGCCGACAGACGACTGGACGTTGGGGCAGGGGACGGGGGGCGACTCCGGCAACGGCTGCGCGGATAGCAGCGATATGCTCCGGGGTCGTGCCGCAGCAGCCGCCGATGATATTCACAAACCCTTCTCGCGCCCACTCACCGATTTCTTCGGCCATCGCTGCTGGGCCCAGATCGTAGCCGCCCATTTCGTTGGGCAGACCGGCATTGGGATGCACCGACACATAGGACTCGCTGATCCGGGCCAGTTCTTCGACATACTGGCGCAGCTCATACGGCCCCAAAGCACAGTTCAGCCCCATGCTCAGGGGTTGGGCGTGGCGCAGGGAGTTATAAAACGCTTCAGTGGTTTGACCGGTCAGAGTCCGCCCCGAAGCATCGGTAATCGTGCCGGAAATCATCACCGGCAGATGCGTGCCCTGTTGTTGCTGGTACTCGGCAATGGCGAACAAGGCCGCTTTGGCATTCAGGGTATCAAAAATGGTTTCCACCAGCAGCAGATCGACCCCACCGGCTACCAGGCCGCTGACGGCTTCGGAATAGGTCTTGACCAGATCATCGAAACTAATCGCCCGATAACCGGGATTATTCACATCGGGGGAAATCGACGCGGTACGATTGGTCGGCCCCAAGACACCGGCGACAAATCGGGGGTGCTCGGCGCTGCTATAAGCCGCTGCAGCGGCGCAGGCCAGCTTAGCGGCCTCGCGGTTGAGTTCTACCACCAAGTCTTCCATGGCGTAATCGGCCATCGCTACGGCGGTGGAATTAAAGGTATTGGTCTCGATAATATCCGCACCGGCGTTCAGATAGGCCGTGTGCAGATCGTAGATGAGCTGCGGTTGGGTCAGAACTAGTAGATCATTATTACCCTTGAGATCACTGTCCCAATCACGGAAGCGCTGACCGCGATAATCCGCCTCCGAAAGTTGCTGGGACTGGATCAGCGTCCCCATGCCGCCATCGAGCAGCATAATGCGGTGTTTAAGATTCTCTTGCAGTAACTGCAAACGTGATAAGCTCATGAGATTAAAATGCACGTTATGATATTCCAGTGTGCATTGTGCAGCGAGTTGCCGTTTGAGACAATCTTTCCCGATTTATACCCGATTCATTGAGGGGTGCCCTATGCCCGTTTAATAATGCTTTGCAATTGTGCTGGCATTTACGTTACAGTAAACTCAACATCCGCCCAAGTCGCCCAACTGACATAGGACAGTGGACTATATGTTGATCTGGGATAACCGCTTCAATCTTGGCTTAACAGAGATTGACCAGCAACATCGTCACTTATTGGATTTGGTGAATCAACTGGCTGACCA
>PWUP01000085.1 GCA_003562535.1 Gammaproteobacteria bacterium
GTTTAATCGATCTCACACTGCGTTCAGGGTATAACGGGTATTGATTTTTGGCCGCCTCACCCACCAGCAGGCTCCCATCATCGGCCACTCCGACAAAGGACGGTAAGATGATGTGACCTCGCTCATCAGGGATCACCGTGGCTTTACCCGCTTGGAATACAGCCACTTCGGAATTGGTGGTACCGAGGTCGATACCAATAATGATGTCTTGGGAATTACTCATGAATGGATTCTCGCTTATTAACTTTCACATCGCTGGGCCGTAGCAACTCATCGTCCCAGAAAAAACCTTTACGCAGTTCGTCTGTAACCACACCTGAAGGTTGATCAGGTTGAAATTCCACCTCAACCACCTTCATCGTATGAGGATCCAGCGGCTGATTCACAGCCTCTATAGGGCGAACCTGATACGCCTCCAAAATTCGATCCAAACGCCGCATACTCATTGTTTGCCCCTCTCGCAAGGCATCCAGTCGCCGTTTGCGGCGATAGCGAAAGCGCTCCAGTAGATTGCGCGGCTGCATGGTTGCTGACCGTAAAGCCGCCTCTAGGCGATCACGCAGGTCGAGTAATTCCAACAGCAAAGGCCGCAGGGTTTCCCGACTCAGCGTATGCTGAGCAGCACGTAATTGATCAAGTTCACGCACTAAGGCGCGATTATCGGCCTCTAAAGTCGCAAATACCGATTTAAACTGCTCCAATACTTCTTTAACCTGACGACTTTCCCGCTTGACCTCCGCTTTGAGTCCGGCCAGTTCAGCAAACACGGACAGAGCATCGTCTTCCGGCGGTGGAAGCTCACTGATTTCATCTAAATAATGACTAAACTGCTCAAGCAGTTGCTGTTTAGTTGCTGCATCCATGCGATCAATCATACAGAGGGGTTCAGGCTGGAGCGTAAAGCGTCCTGCAACTGGCTTAATGTGGGTCGGGCGGCTACTAAAGGTTGGGTGGTGTGATCCGCATCGTCGCACAATAATTGGCTGAGCGTCGGTTGCTCCACATTAAACAGTCGGTAACGCAGGCGATCACGTTCCGTGCGCAGGGTCTCGAAAGCGGTCCGAATCGCCTGAAAACGTTGCGGATCACGATCTGGCGGATGGACGCGCACTTGGTGTAGATACGCCTTGTGTACAGTGGCGTCATCGGCGGTTTCAGGGATACCTAATACCGCAAATGGATTACTCATCAGTCTTTTTCTCCAAAATCGGGTCCAAATGGCAGGGGCAAGGAGGGGAAACCTTGCTTTTGGAGTTGATCATTCAGAAGATTGATCGCCTGTCTAGGATCATCTGTATCTAATTCATCCATAAGATCCTCTATCTTATTCATAAACTGCAAAAACTCCCTTGGCATACCCGGCGGCACCCCGAAACCAGTATCGAGAAACTCTTCGATCATCGCAGCTGTGGACAAATCTTGACCCTCCAGAGCGCTTTCCAAGGCATGATCTAAGGCTGACTGATCGGCTGAAGTGGTCAGCCTACATTGCCCGCGGCTGCGAGCAAAGACATCGTAGTACACAAAACGGGGCGGTTGACTGAAACGCTGTCGGGCCACTGAGGCATAGTCGGTCAGCGCCTCATAAGCAGGTACCGCATAGAACGCTTCACAGATGGCGGTCAATTGTGATTCGGAAAAGTTTAATTGCGCCGCAGTTTGCAAAGGCCGCCGCAGGGACTGCAACACCACATCAAGCTCCTTAACTTGACTCTCTAAATAGCGATGAACCCATGCAACCAGTCGCATCACCTCGTCAATGGAGGCCTCCGGTGTACGCGGTTGAACCTGCTGTACATAACGATCTAGGCTTCGCGGGGCAACGGCTAAGCACCGACCCTCGACACGGCAGATAAAACGCGCCAACAAACCACCACCAAGCAACGACATACCCTGCTGCAAAACGTCTATTGCCCGAGCATCATCACCTCGATGGCTATGCACCAACCCTTGAACCATACAAGCCAAGCCGCGCTCAGGCGCTTCTTGGGCGTAGTTGAACGCTGCGGCCAGTTCGCGCTCGACCAAATCATAGCGTTGGCTTTTGACGCGCTTACGGGCATGACCTAAATGACAATCGACGAGCAAACGTCTAGCACTCGCATTGATCGGATCACGTTGCAATAGGGTGTTGGCAAAACTGGCCGCTTTCTTGAAGGCTTGACGACGATAGGCCGCTTTGGCGGCCGACATCAGTATCTCCGCATCTTGGGGAAACTGCTTCACCGCTTGTTCAATCCAGTAATCTTGAGACTTACTGCTTTGATCGTGTGCGGCGATGTCAATTAAGCGCAGATACGTCGGTTTATCACCGGGATCAAGCTCAAGGCTGTTCACTAAAGCCTGTTGCTCATGCCCAAGGCTGTCAAATAGATAGCCGTCCGATTTGTTATGTAACTTAGCAACATGCCGGTAAATCAGCGCAGCTTTTAGCGCATCATCCGAACCCGGACGCGGGGGGAGTAGATTTTTAATACAGTGATTCCAATAGTGGCGAGCCGACCGGAAATCCCCGCTGCGCTCATTGGCCAGAGCCTGTATATGGGCATTTTCCATAGCCGTGAGCGCCCCGCAATGCTGTTCAACCTCCGCTCTGCCACTGGGATAGTACGGTAACAAGGCGACGCAGAAAGCCCGCAGCCGCTCGGCGTCAATCGATTGGGCAGCGCCTAGGGCAAATTGCAGCATCTGCTTCGGACTGAGTGTTTTTAGGTCAGGCAAGTGCTTAATCAGCTGCCTATCCCGATGTGACCACCCTTTAAGGGTTAAGACCCAATCACGTTCTGGTGGAGGTAAGGGCAATACCGTTGCCAACAGGTGTTCACCACGTAAGGTGACATAGCCAATCAACTCGGCAAACCGAGTCAATGGTGAATCGGCCGGCAACCGCTGCAGTGCGCTTGCCGTAGCTTTGGGATCGTGGTCAAGCGTGGCCAAGGCGTGTAACAGCAGACGTAGCTCACGATAGGGTGAACGAAACGGTATCGCCTTTAAGTGGGCCTGCAACGCCGTGGCGTCCGCGTCACAATACGCTTGCATAGCCGCCAACATCGTGTCGAGCTGCTGCAACAGAGGTGAGTCGGCAGGCAGAGCTGTTTTCAGCTCCTCGTGGCCACACACCAGCTCTACCGCTAAATAACTGGCAATTCGCTGTCCCTCAGGGCGGTTACGAAAGCTCGCATCCGTTTGGGTAAATAACCGTGCGCCACGCTCTATCCGTCCGGCTTTAATCAGCCATTCCAGATAGCGTTCCAATTGACGCTCACCGCAACTGCTGGCCATGTTTTCCCATAGCGCAGCGGCTTCCTTGTACATGCCCTTAGCCGCAAGCTGCTCAGCCCGCCCTATATAAGCTTCCGCCAGCGCTTCACGCCACGGCTCGTGCGACTCACGCTTGAGCAATTGTTTGTAAACTTCTAAGGCATCACGAAACCGCCTCGCCTGCAAATGCGCCTCAGCCTGTTCGACGAGAGCTGGGGTAGGCTGGCGGTTGGTTCGATGACGTGTTCTACTTTTTTTGGCCATAAGCTCAGTGTATCGTGTGATGTGTAAGTCATTCATGCATGGTTAAATGCAGCAAAAAAACAGTCTGGATTGCTGCTAGGCTGACTATATTAGATATAATTAAAAATCTAATCCAGTATTGGGAGCCTATTTCGGTTGACAAGCCATTGGCCATCGGCCAAAACATTCTGATGAGTTTTTCTTGACAATCAAAAGCATACCCCCATTTTTCCGGTGGCTGTGATTATGCAGCCACTATCCCTACCCGCCCTGCAGGCAGAATTTTTTGCGGAGAATCTGATGAATTTACCTCATACCCATCGCACCCTACTGTCTCAACTGTTGCTATGTGCCGGATTCGTGTTACTTTCAACCACAGCTTACGCCCTAGAAGAAGGCCAGCAATTCCAAGATTGGACCGTCGGTTGTGAGCGCTTACCTGGTATGGATCGCGAGCGGTGTTTTATTTACCAAACCGTGGTCAATCAAGACACGGATGAACCGGTTTTGCAAATGGCCGTCGGTTATTTGCCTATGGACGATGGCCGCGAACAGCCCGCCGCCTTACTCACCGTACCCTTGGGCGTAGCGTTACCGCCGGGTATTGGTCTGAGCGTTGATGGCGGAGAGATGATTCGCCTACCCTACGAGCGCTGTGTACCCAGCGGCTGCATTGCTGGATTTCCGCTGGAAGACGATATGCTGAATCAGTTCAGACGCGGGATACGCGCTGAGATTCGCCTGCATGACGGCATGCAAGGCATTGGCTTGCCGGTGTCACTCATGGGCTTTACATCCGGTTTCAATGCCTTGCGTTAGCGCTTGGCATAGATGCGGCTGGCAATGTCCTAACAAACCTGTAGCACCAGCAGCAATGGATCATTCACCACAGGCTAATGATTCAAGATGCACACCTCACGTTTTAAGGTTACACTGCCCCTTTTGCCAGCCGGTGTCGCATGTACACCCTAAATTAGCGTTTTGAGGAATTCCATGCAATGAGTGACAGTTATCTTTTTACTTCAGAGTCCGTTTCAGAGGGTCATCCCGATAAAGTTGCTGACCAAATTTCCGATGCCGTGCTCGATGCCTTGATCGCGCGTGATAAGCAGGCACGAGTGGCGGTGGAAACCTTGGTCAAAACCGGTGTGGCCATTGTGGCTGGCGAAGTCACCACCAGTGCGTGGGTTGATTTAGAAGACTTGGTGCGTAAAGTCATCACCGATATTGGCTACAACTCCTCCCATGTGGGTTTCGATGGCGCGACGTGCGGAGTGCTCAATATCATCGGCAAGCAGAGCGTAGACATTGCCGGGGGCGTTGATCGCGCCCAACCCGAAGACCAAGGAGCCGGTGATCAGGGGCTGATGTTTGGCTATGCCTGCAACGAGACTGAATCACTGATGCCGGCCCCGATTCAACTGGCGCACCGTCTGGTAGAGCGCTTAACCGAAGCGCGTAAATCCGGTTTACTCAACTGGCTGCGCCCCGACGGTAAATCCCAAGTCAGTTGCCGCTATGTGAATGGTCAAGTCACCGGCATCGATGCCGTAGTCGTCTCGACCCAACATAACCCCGAAGTTAAACAGTCCGATCTGCATGAAGCGGTCATGGAACTGATCATCAAGCACGTCATTCCCAGCGAATTACTGCATCGCGACACCCAGTTCCATATTAACCCGACGGGCAGTTTCGTCATCGGCGGTCCGGTGGGCGACTGTGGGCTAACGGGGCGTAAAATCATCGTCGATACCTACGGCGGTATGGCGCGCCACGGCGGTGGGGCTTTCTCTGGCAAAGACCCTTCCAAAGTGGATCGCTCAGCGACCTATGCAGGGCGTTATGTGGCTAAAAACATTGTCGCTGCTGGTCTGGCGGATAAATGCGAGATTCAAGTCAGTTATGCCATCGGGGTTGCCGAACCCACCTCGATCTCGGTGACGACTTTCGGCACTGGTAAAGTGTCCGATGAACGCATTGCTCAATTGGTTCGTGCGCATTTTGACCTGCGTCCCTACGCAATCAATCGCATGCTGGATCTGCTGCACCCCATGTTTCAAGCCACAGCCGCTTATGGCCATTTTGGCCGCCAGCCCCAAGAAATGACCTACACTTGGCTGGATAATCACCACGCCACGCAAACCGAAACCTTCACCGCGTTCACTTGGGAGCGCACTGATAAAGCCGAGGCTCTGCGTGCCGATGCCGGATTAAAAGGAGAGCAATCATGACCCAGGACTACAAAGTCGCTGATATTAGCCTAGCGGCATGGGGCCGCAAGGAAATGGAAATGGCCGAGATTGAAATGCCCGGGCTGATGGCCTTACGCGCAGAATACGGCTCCCGCCAGCCGCTGAAAGGTGCGCGCATTGCGGGCTGTTTGCACATGACGATCCAAACCGCTGTCTTGATCGAAACCTTGACGGCACTCGGTGCGGAAGTGCGCTGGTCATCGTGCAATATTTTCTCCACCCAGGATCAAGCCGCTGCAGCAGTCGCCGCTGCCGGGATTCCGGTCTTCGCGTGGAAAGGCGAAACAGAAGACGAATACTGGTGGTGTGTGGAACAAACCATCCACGGCCCCAACGGCTGGACACCAAATATGATTCTCGATGACGGCGGTGATCTCACCCAAGTCATGCACACTCAATACCCCGAACTCATGGCTGAAGTCCGCGGTATTTCCGAAGAAACCACCACTGGGGTGTTGCGTTTATACGATATGGCGAAAAAAGGTACCCTGCTGTGCCCAGCCATTAATGTCAACGACTCAGTGACCAAATCAAAATTTGATAATAAATACGGCTGTCGTGAGTCGTTGGTCGATGGCATCCGCCGAGCGACGGATGTCATGATGGCGGGTAAAATCGCTATGGTCTGTGGCTACGGCGATGTCGGCAAAGGTTCGGCAGATTCACTGCGCCGCGCAGGTTGTCGGGTAATGGTTTCCGAGGCCGATCCCATCTGTGCCTTGCAAGCGGCTATGGAAGGCTATGAGGTGGTTACCATGGAAACGGCCGCACCCCGAGCGGATATTTTCGTCACCGCCACGGGCAACACCGGCGTCATCACCGTTGACCACATGCGGGCGATGAAAGACCGAGCGATTGTCTGCAATATTGGTCATTTCGATAATGAAATTGAAGTGGAGGCTCTAAAAAATTACAAATGGGATAACATCAAACCACAGGTCGATCAAATCGAATTCCCCAACGGCAAAAAAATGATTTTGCTGGCTGAGGGACGTTTGGTGAATCTGGGCTGTGGCACCGGCCATCCCAGCTTTGTCATGAGCGCCTCATTCGCCAATCAGGTGCTGGCGCAAATGGAACTGTGGGCTAACCACAGCCAGTATGACAAACAAGTCTATGTGTTACCTAAACACCTCGATGAAAAAGTTGCAGCCTTGCACTTAGATAAACTCGGTGCCGAACTCACCCAACTCACGCCCGAGCAAGCCGAATACATTGGGGTCAGTCCCACAGGGCCGTTCAAAAACCATGAGTACCGTTACTGACAGATCACGCTATGGCTCACCCTAAACCGGTCATCAGTTGCGAGTTTTTCCCGCCCGTGGACGACGAGGCTCTGCAAGCGTTATTGCATACCGCTGAACGCTTACAAGCCATTCAACCCCAGTACTTTTCGGTGACTTATGGCGCTGGTGGCAGCACTCAAGAGCGAACGTTGGCAACGGTGTTCCGCTTACAGGAACACAGCCGTATTCCAATCGCCCCCCATTTGACCTGTATCGGCTCAACCCGCAGCGGGGTGCAAGCGCTTTTGGCGCAGTATCAGCAGCGGGGTATTCAGCGTCTGGTAGCGTTGCGCGGCGATTTACCGTCCGGCACTCACTGCATCGGTGAATTACGCTACGCCAATGAACTGGTCGAGTTCATTCGTGCCAGCACGGAGGACTATTTTCACATTGAGGTGGCGGCGTATCCGGAATTTCACCCTCAAGCGCACAGCCCCGAGCGCGATTTACAGCATTTCCAGCACAAAATTCAAGCCGGGGCTAATGCAGCGATTACCCAGTATTTCTTCAATGCCGACGGCTATTTTCGTTTTATAGACGATTGTCAGCGCTTAGGCATTGAGGTGCCCATTGTGCCGGGTATTATGCCCATCACCAATTACCGGCAATTGGCGCGGTTTTCCGACCGCTGTGGTGCCGAAATCCCCCGGTGGCTACGGCAAAGGTTAGCCCATTTTGGCGACGACCGCGCCAGCCTACTGGCCTTTGGTGAAGAAATCATCAGCGCATTATGTCAGCGACTGTTGGAACAAGGCGCACCCGGGTTGCATTTTTACAGCATGAACCGTGCGGATCCGACCTTGGCCATTTGCCATAATCTCGGCCTCAGCGCTTAAACCTGCACTCATGCTATCATCCGCACCCTTTGATCACTTGATTGCTACGGACACTCATCATGGCTGAATTTATCGATTTTGCAATCCGTCACTGGTATCTGTTTCTCGGGCTATTTGTAGTGCTGGGTTTGCTGGTCGGCGGTGAAGTGCTGCGCAAACTGCGCGGCGTCAATGCGGTGAATCCCACTCAAGCGCTGCAATTGATTAATCATGAAGACGCGGTGGTAGTGGATATTCGCGACCTGAGCGAATATAAAAAAGGTCACTTACCTGAAGCTCGGCATATCCCGCTGCGCGAGCTGGATCAACGCCTGAAGGAACTCAACCGGTTCCGGCAAAAACCGATCATTGTGTATTGCCTGACCGATACTCGCGCCAGCGCCGCCGGCGGCAAGCTAAAAAAAGCCGGATTCGAATCCGTTCACAGTCTGCGCGGTGGCTTAGCCGCGTGGCAAAACGCCAGCCTACCGGTGACCAAAAAATGACTCAGACCGCTCATGTGGAAATTTACTTCTCGTCATGGTGCCCGTTTTGTCGCTGGGCGAAAGCCTTATTGGATCGCAAACAGATTGAATACACCCTATACAATGTCGATCAAGACGCTAACCGTCGCCAAGAAATGACCCAACGCAGCCAACGCACCAGTGTGCCGCAAATTTTTATCGATCAACAGTCTATCGGCGGATTTGATGATCTGTCCAATCTCGACCGATCAGGCCAACTGGATCAACTATTGACCGGCACCCCATCCCATTAAACCAGGAGATTGACCCCCGATGAGTGAGGCTCAGCAACCCCAGCAGCGCTTTCAAATTCAGAAAATTTTCACCAAGGATATTTCTTTCGAAATTCCTGGGGCGCCGCAGATTTTTCAAGAGCTGCAGCAAGGCTGGAAACCGAACATCAATATGCAGCTCAACACCAACACTCAGAAATTGTCGGAACTCAGCTATGAAGTCGTGCTCAGCCTAACGCTGACGGCTAAACAGGATGAGAAGACCGCTTTTCTGATTGAGCTGCATCAAGCGGGTATTTTTGCCCTAGAAAATTTCTCAGAACAACAACTCGGCGCGACTTTGGGGGCGTTCTGTCCCAGTGTGTTATTCCCTTATGCCCGCGAATGCGTGGATTCCCTGTTACTGCGGGGTGGATTCCCGCCCTTGACGCTGGCACCGGTGAACTTCGAAGCCCTGTATATGCAGCGCATGCAGCAGCAGCAACAAGCCGCCCAAGCGGGTAATGGAGCTGAACCCACCGCTGCTCAGGCTTAACGGTCATGAGTATGCCGGTCGCAGTACTGGGGGCGGGTTCTTGGGGCACCGCACTGGCCTTGCAACTGTTGCGCACGGGGCAAACCGTGCGTCTATGGGGGCACCGCCCCGAACATATCGCGCAATTGCAAGCGGAACGCTGTAACGCCCGCTTTTTGCCTGATGTACCGCTGCCGGATACGCTGCAACTCAGTGCAGACTTAGCCACCGTGCTTGATGGCGTCAAGCTGGTGCTGGTGGTAGTCCCCAGCCATGCGTTTGCCGCTACCTTGCAGCAAGCGCAGCCCTATTTACCCGTAGACTGCGATCTGGCCTGGGCAACCAAAGGGCTGGACCCCAACAGCCACCGCCCCTTGCATGAAGTCGCTCAGCAATATGCCGGTCCTACCCACGCACTGGCGGTGATTTCTGGGCCTAATTTCGCCCGCGAAGTTGCCCTAGGTTTACCCACCGCCTTGACGGTAGCCAGCTATATGCCTGAGTGCGCAACCCGGGTGGCCTGCTTGCTGCACGGCGAAACCTTACGCGCCTACACCAGCACCGATATGATCGGGGTTGAGCTGGGCGGCGCGATTAAAAACATCTTGGCCATTGCCACGGGGATTGCCGATGGTTTGGGTTGTGGGGCGAACGCCCGTGCGGCGGTCATCACTCGTGGACTCGCCGAGCTGGTACGCTTAGGCACGGCACTCGGCGGACAGCGTGAAACCTTTATGGGTCTGACGGGGGTCGGGGATCTAGTGCTGACCTGCACCGATGATCAATCGCGCAACCGCCGCTTTGGTTTAACCATCGGGCGCGGCCAAAGCCAAGCCCAGGCCAAGGCCGCTATTGGTTTGGTTGAGGGGGCACATGCGGCGCGCGCCGTATTACGCCTAGCGGCTCAACATCAGGTTGAAATGCCGATCTGCGAACAAGTGAGCGCCATCTTGTATCAAGGCCGCTCCCCCCAAGAAGCGCTGCAACGCTTGCTGGCTCGTCCCCTTAAACCGGAAGCCTGATGACCGGACTATGCATTCCCACGCGGGAACCCGGCGCAACGGGGTATTTACCCCGTCGCAACGTTTAACATTGATACCGGTGCAGCAAAAACGCTACGGACGGAGCAATATGCCCCGTCCGGCAGCACTACATTGTGCCAAAATACGCCGCAGTAGGGGCACGGCGCGCCGTGCCCCTACTCAGCCTAACCCTTAGAAAACCCCACAATCCCAAGCCGACCACGACAGCCCGTGGAAAGACGCGCTCGAACACTATTTCGAAGAATTCCTCCACCTGCTGTTCCCCGCTATCCATGCCCAGATCGACTGGTCGCAGTAGGGGCACGGCGCGCCGTGCCCCTACTCAGCCCCCCCCGAAACGAAACCCCTACATTCACAGCAGCCTTGCGGTGGGCACGGAGTGCCCACCCTACGCAACTATCGAGAGGGCGATTGAATCATGAATCGCCGAACACCTCATCCAAGGAGGCCGCGCTCAGCACCCGTTCTGACCAGACCAATAACGTCTCCGCATCGGCGGCGGCAACCCGTTCACGGGTAGATTCAGGAAGCGCACCAAAACGGGTGGTCAACTGCCGGAGCAGCAACCGCGCTTCACCTTGCTGCACGCCTTGTTCTCTGCCTTGTTCTCTGCCTTGTTCTATACCCTCCGCAATAAACCGCTGGGCAAAGCCACTGATCACCGCCGCATCTTGGGCGTAATGTTGTTGATAGTGCATGCGTTCATCCTCGTTCAGTTGGGCGTAAATGTCAATGAAGTCCAAGTATTTGATCTGACGTTCGGGGTCAGGTTCCAGCGTCAGTAAACCGCTGACCGCTTGAGCATAGACCCGCACTTTATCACGTCGGGCATAGCGCATATTCGGTAGATTGAGTCGCGCAATCAGATTGGAGCTGTCGAAGTAATCGGCGGCTTGTTGTTCGCGCAGTTCGAACGCCAGAAAATGAAAGTTCAGGTAGTCGGTGTGATCACTGCCTAATCTGAGACGGCTGTCGTATTCACCGCCGCGAAGAAAAATCACCACCGGCACGATGCGCTGCATGTCGAGCAGTTCGCTGATGTCCAGACAGTAGTGCGCCAGCCGATGAATATTGAACCGCCGCGTGCGGCTTTCTTCTTCAAACAGAAATAATAGCGCGGCTCGACGCTTATCCGGCCATTCAACGAGCAATGGCACATCCAGCTCCCGAAAGCGTTCACCCAGACGCTCTTTGAGCTGTTCTTCCCGCACCGGCAGGATCCGTAGTTGGGGATCGTCCATATCGGCGGTTTCTGTCGGGGCGCACAGGGCTATGGCTTGGCGGGGATAGTCGAGGATCAGGTTTTTGAAGTTGTGGTCGTGGCTTTGATGGGGAGTATCGGTCATGACAAGGCTCGGCTACGGGCAGGGGCTTATCATAGCCGATCCATGCGGCTATTGACCATGACTTCGGGATACGCCAGCAAGCGCTGTTGGACAGAGAGAGGCGAAACCCAGCCGCTGCCGCCGGTACCCGACACCCCGCTGTCGGTTGCACCGACCACACCGGCAATCACCGCACCCGTCACCTCGCTGCCGCTTGCCCCCACGCTACCCGTCAGCCCCGCAACCCCCAGCACACCGTCGCCCACCCCAGCCATCCTGCGCAACAACTGCGCCCATCCCCCACCCGCCGAACTGTCCGAAGACTGGGTCAGCAAAGCCCGCACCATCCGCGACGATCTGCCCGAAGAGGTCATCCGCGCTACCGGTCTGCGCTTCATCAATTACTACCTCAGCACCGGCCTGCACCGCGTCGATTGGTTCCTTCTATGGTGCAACTGGCCGCGCCCCGCCAAGCAACGCACCCGCGCCAACCAACTGGTCCGCGATAAGCTCTACCGCAACGGCTACGACCCCGACACCTGCCAACCCCGCCCGGGCGTGGA
>PWUP01000094.1 GCA_003562535.1 Gammaproteobacteria bacterium
AGGCAGAATCCGTCAAAAGTATCGTGGCGGAGATTAAGGCGCAGAGAAATATCAATGCCCAACAAAACGCTCCAGCGGACCGCTCCTGACGTCGCGGCCGCTGATCTTTGCGTTAGGCGAAAAAAGAAGAGGTGTACGATAGAACTATGGAATTCATTCCAGCCGGGGAAATAATCGGTGATGCGCATCAAATTCGTTCCGTACGAATTGCGCACAGTCCGCAGTTGCCAGATGGTGAATACAGTCTTCGGCATTGTGGCGAAACGCCTCGCTACGCTTGGGCTTGCTGAACATAGGCGTTAGGTCTTCCGATTCGCGCTTTTACCGAAGGAGTTGTTTAACCATGTTTACCGGTATTATTGAAACCGTTGGCCAGATTAAAGCCATTGAGCGCAGTGGCGGCGATGCCCAATTGCATATCGATATTGCCGCCATTGACCCGCATAGCCTCAAGCTCGGTGACAGTGTTGCGGTTAATGGCGTGTGTTTAACCGTCACCGCTTTGCCCGGCGGCAGTTTCCGGGCGGATGCCTCGGCGGAAACCCTGCATCATACGACCCTCGGCGAGTTGCGGGTCGGCTCTCCAGTCAATTTAGAAACCGCACTGAAAGCCGGTGCGCCTTTGGGTGGTCATTTGGTCAGCGGTCATGTGGATGGGGTCGGGCAGGTAAGCCGCTTTTACCAGCAAGACCGCTCATGGCGTTTGCACATTCAAGCGCCCCCGATGCTGGCTCGCTATATTGCGCGTAAAGGCTCGATTTGTGTCGATGGGGTGAGTTTAACGGTCAATAGCGTGTCTGGTGCCGAGTTCGAAGTCAATATTGTGCCGCATACTCTACAGCAAACCACTTTAGCCGCTGTGGTCGTCGGCCAGCGGGTTAATCTCGAAGTTGATATGATTGCCCGTTATCTGGAACGACTGTTGGCGTTTGAACCGGCAGCGGATTCCGGCGGAGTAAACGCAAACCTGCTACGCGAACGCGGGTTTTTATAACAATCGGCCTGCTTTGGATTCACCGGTTGGTTATTGAACACTCACACTGATGGGCGACTGACAATGGATAACATCACTATCATCGAGGGCGATTTTCAAGTCGCCGACGCGCGGTTCGCGATCATCGCGGCACGCTTTAATGACTTTATCGTCAACAGCTTGGTTGGAGGAGCTGTCGATACACTACGCCGCCACGGCATAGCGGCTGAGCACATCGATCTGGTGCGGGTGCCGGGGGCTTATGAACTGCCTTTGGCTGCCCATCGGGTCGCGGCCAGCGGACGTTATGCCGCATTGATTGCGGTCGGTGCCGTAATCCGAGGGGCTACACCGCATTTTGACTACGTTGCCGGTGAGTGTACTAAGGGTCTGGCGCACACGTCTTTACAGCATAATATTCCGATCAGCTTTGGTGTGCTCACCGTGGACAGCATTGAACAGGCCATAGAGCGAGCTGGGACTAAAGCCGGTAATAAAGGGGCAGAGGCCGCACTCAGCGGCTTAGAAATGGTCAGCTTGTTGCGCCGTCTGGACACGCTACAGTGACCACATCCCGACAAAAACCCCGCGCCCAGCAGCGTCGCTGGGCGCGACGTTTAGCGACTCAAGCTCTGTATCAGTGGCAGCTTGATCATCAGGACATCGGCCAGGTCAACGCGCAGTTTCTCACTGAACGAGATATGGGCGCTGCCGATTTGGCGTATTTTCAGGAATTGCTGCAACAAACCGCCCAGCATATTGAGGCCATTGAAGCGGTCATCGTACCTTATTTGGATCGCCCCATGGCACAGATTGATCCGGTAGAACGAGCGATTTTGTGGATCGGCGGCTATGAACTGCTGTATCGCGCTGATGTTCCGTATCGGGTAATTATTAACGAAGCCGTTGAACTGGCTAAAACCTTTGGAGCCGAACAGGGGCATCGGTTCGTCAACGGGGTGCTGGATAAAATCGCCCAGCAGGTGCGTGGTGAGGAACTGTCCGCCCAGCGGCGTTGACCCGAGGCATCAGCCTGATTCGTAATCATTCAGTCCCCTCGCCCCCATTACCCCTCACCCCAACCCTCTCCCAAAGGGAGAGGGAGATTAAGGCAGTGGGTCTGAACGCTTACCCTGATTCTCGGCCACTCACCAAACTGACAAAAATCTCTTCCAGCGAGCTTTGTCGGGTGTGCAAATCGGTAAAGCGGATATTGGCTTGGTACAGATCATTCAGTAATGCATTAATACCGCTACGCTCGGTTTGCGAGTCATAAGTGAACACCAGCTCATGCCCCTCGGCCATCAGTTCCAGACGGTAGGGCGTGAGTACCTCGGGGATATGAGTCAATGGCTGTTGCAAATACAGGGTAAGTTGTTTTTTGCCGAATTGCTGCATCAACTGGGTTTTTTCTTCAACCAGAACGATTTCGCCGTGATTGATCACACCCACTCGATCTGCCATTTCTTCGGCTTCTTCAATGTAATGAGTGGTCAGAATGATTGTGACACCGTTAGAGCGCAGTGAGCGCACCACCGCCCACATTTCGCGGCGTAACTCCACATCGACGCCCGCCGTCGGTTCATCGAGAAATAAAATATCGGGTTCATGAGCCAAGGCTTTGGCAATCAGCACACGCCGCTTCATGCCTCCGGATAGGGTACGCAGTTGATTGTCCCTTTTTTCCCAGAGCATTAAGTCTCTAAGGACTTTTTCAATATGTTCGGGATCAGGCGGTTTGCCGAACAGTCCGCGGCTAAAACTGACGGTATTCCAGACTTTTTCGAACGCATCCGCAGTCAGTTCCTGCGGCACCAAACCGATTTTGCTGCGCGCCGCACGATAGTCGCGGACATTATCATGGCCATCCACCCATACTTGACCACTGCTGGCATTGACCAGCCCGCAGATAATACTGATTAATGTGGTTTTACCAGCCCCGTTGGGGCCGAGCAGCGCAAAAATTTCACTGCGGCGGATGCTGAGATTGATATCGCGCAGGGCGACAAAACCCGAGGCATAGGTTTTGTTGATATGCGCGACTTCGATGACCGCTGACATTAAGCCATTAGCGCCTGGAGTTCAGCCAACCGCATGGCTATGGACTCAGCACTGTCCGCCTGCAAGGTAATATGCCCGACTTTACGACCCGGGCGAGCACTTTTGCCATAGGCGTGATACTGCACACCGGGCATCGCTAAGCAGGC
>PWUP01000177.1 GCA_003562535.1 Gammaproteobacteria bacterium
AACGGTGAACGGTGAACAGTGAACGGATCCAAGTATGATTGAACGCCTACTGAATCTGCCGCGTTTCGGTCGTCGTGCGCTGCTGCTAGTGCTCGATGGCACGGTGATTACGCTCTCCCTATGGTTGGCACTGGTGTTGCGTTTAGGGGATGAATGGCGCGAGGTAGTAGCCGAGGCTTGGCCGTTGCTGCCACTGTTGGTCGGTGTCGGCTTATCGGTATTCTGGATCTTAGGTTTTTATCGACCGATATTGCGTTACGCGGGACGCGATCTGTTCAATACCTTGATTAAAGGCATTGGCTTAAGTCTGATAGCGGTTATGGCCATGTGGTTATTGCTGCGAGGCGGGTTTATTCCACGAACCGTGTGGTTTTTGATTGCCTTGCTGATGTTGACCTTAATCGGCGGTAGCCGTTTGTTGCTGCGTGATTATGTCACGCGACGCTTTGCCATGAATGCGACCCGCAAACCGGTGATTATTTACGGGGCGGGCGTGGCGGGCATTCAACTGGCCAGTGCTCTAAAGCATGATCCGGTGTATCTGCCGGTCGCTTTTGCCGATGATAACCATGAATTGCAGCACAGTGTGATTGTCGGCCTCAAAGTGTATCATCCTCGGCAGTTAGACGCTGTGCTGGAACGCGAGCAAATCGACGCCATTTTACTGGCCATTCCGTCAGCCAGTCGTGCGCAACGCCGCACAATTCTCAACCGTCTGGCGGTATTACAGGTGCGCTTGCTGGTCATGCCCAGTATGACGGAATTGGCCAGTGGGGCGAAACGCATTGATGAATTACGCGAAGTCGATGTTGAAGACATCCTCGGTCGTGATCCGGTTAAACCCCAACCGGAATTACTCGCCGCATGTATCACAGATAAAACCGTCATGGTCACCGGTGCTGGCGGGTCCATTGGCGCCGAACTGTGTCGGCAAATTTTGCAATTGCGGCCACAACGGTTGGTATTGTTTGATCTATCGGAATACGCCTTATACGCCATCGAGCGCGATCTGCGCGAGCGTCTGGACAAGACCAGCGGCGCAACGGAATTAGTGGCTGTGCTGGGTTCTGTCAACCAGCGATTGCAAGTGGAGAGTACGCTGCGTCGTTATGCGGTACAGACCATCTACCATGCAGCGGCTTATAAACATCTACCTTTGGTGGAACAAAATCCCTTGGCGGGGGTACAGACTAATGTGTTTGGCACATTGCGCACGGCGGAAGCCGCACTGGCGACTGGGGTAGAGACTTTTGTCTTCATTTCGACCGATAAAGCGGTACGTCCTTGCAATATCATGGGGTCAACTAAGCGGTTAGCCGAACTGATTTTGCAGGCCCTAGCCTCTACCCAGACCACCACTCGGTTTTGTATGGTGCGCTTTGGCAATGTGTTGGGATCGTCAGGCTCAGTGGTGCCTTTGTTTCGTGAACAAATCCGCCGTGGGGGGCCGGTGACAGTGACTCACCCAGCAGCAACCCGCTATTTCATGACCATACCCGAAGCCGCACAATTGGTGATCCAAGCGGGTTCGTTAGCTCAGGGAGGGGAGGTGTATCTGCTGGATATGGGTGAACCGGTCAATATTCTAGCTTTAGCTCAGCGCATGATTGAATTATCAGGTTATCAATTACGCAACGATCAGCACCCCGATGGTGATATTGCCATCGAGTTTATTGGATTGCGTGAAGGCGAGAAACTCCACGAAGAATTGCTTATCAGTGGTAATGATGCACCCACAGCCCATCCGATGATTAAACAAGCGACAGAAGAAGCTCTGCCGTGGTCTGTGGTGCGGCAATACCTGAGTCGTTTGCATCAAGCAGCAGAAGCGGCTGATGAACGGGCCGTGCGCGAGTGGTTGCGGGTCATTGTCACCCAACCCGTGACATTGCCCTCCCCACCCGCTGAGCGTCTGCACGCCCCGGTGACGGTGAGCGCGCCTCGGCGCTTGCAAACCGTAGGTTAATGTTAATCGATTACTTTTTTATTCAGGAATAGACACGCCATGCTAGAGTCCATCAACAAGCCGTATCTGATGTTCCTGGGCGATGCCCCCGATCAACTGGCCGCTAAAACCGCCGCTGGCGTAGCGCATTGGTGTCCGCAAGACTGTCTAGGTCAACTGCGCCTAACCGGTTGTCAAGCGGATCTAGGGCTACCTGATCTGAGTATGGCCACTGCGGTTGCTCAAGGGGCGCAGACTCTGATTGTCGGTGTGGCCAACCGAGGCGGGCGCTTTTCCGAGTTGTGGATTGATACCTTGTGTGACGCCTTGCAAGCCGGTTTGGATATCGCCAGCGGTTTGCATAATCGTCTTAAGGCGATACCGCGACTGGCAGAAACCGCCGAGCGTTGTGGGCGGCGACTGATCGATGTGCGCCATCCGGTCGGTGAGTTCGACGTCGGTACAGGCCGCAAACGCACGGGTAAACGCCTATTAACCGTTGGCACCGATTGCTCGGCAGGCAAAATGTATACCTCGCTGGCGCTGGCGCAAGAAATGCAACAGCGTCATCTGGCGGCAACGTTCCGCGCCACCGGACAAACCGGAATTTTCATTGTCGGTTCCGGCGTATCCGTGGATGCAGTGGTCGCGGATTTTATCTCCGGTGCCGTCGAAGAACTCAGCCCCGATAACGATGCCGAGCACTGGGATCTCATTGAAGGGCAGGGGTCGTTATTCCACCCCTCGTTTGCCGGAGTGAGCTTAGGGCTGCTGCACGGTGCCCAGCCTGATGCTTTAGTACTATGCCATGAACCCACTCGCAGCCATATGCGCGGTTTGCCAGAGTACCCCATACCCGATCTAGCGGCTTGCATTGCGGCTAATGAAGCGGCGGCCCATTTAACTAACCCCGCAGCCCGAGTGATCGGCATTGCCATCAATACCGCCGCGCTGGATGCCGCTGCCGCCCAAACCCTGCTGACTGAAACCGGCGCCCGTTTCGGCCTGCCCTGCGTCGATCCGGTGCGTACTGGAGTGGCACCATTAGTCGATGTGCTCTGGTAGTCGCCCGTGCAGGTCACTATCCAATGTGAACGCTGGCCGGTTCGCGGGGTATTTCGCATCGCCAGAGGCTGTCGTACCGAGATCAACCCCGTTACCGTTAGCTTGAGTGAGGGGGAGGCTGTAGGGCGCGGGGAGTGCATTCCCTACCAGCGCTACCAAGAAACTGTTGCCGGGGTAGCGGAACTTCTGCAAGCATTGAGTCCAGCCTTGCAGGCCGGTTTAAGCCGTACCGCTTTGCAGCAGCGGTTGCCCGCCGGTGCCGCGCGTAATGCGGTGGACTGCGCGCTCTGGGATCTCCAGGCTAAATTACAGCGCCAGCCGGTGTGGCAACTCGCCGGTTTACTGCCCCCGCAGCCGGTAACTACGGCCTATACCCTCAGTATTGCCGAGCCTGATCGTATGGGACGAGCGGCAGCGGCAGAGGCCCACCGTCCGGTGCTGAAACTGAAAGTCGCGGGCGACGGTCAGGATTTACAGCGGATCGAAGCGGTGCATCATCACGCCCCGCAGGCTGAATTGATTGTCGATGCTAATGAATCTTGGTCCCTTGAAGATTACCAGCACCTAGCACCCGCCTGTGCTCAACTCGGCGTGGCGCTGATTGAGCAGCCTTTTCCCGCAGGCCAGGATGCCGCCTTGGCTGAACTGCCGCATCCGCTACCCGTGTGCGCCGACGAATCCTGCCATGATCGCAGCAGCTTAGCGTTCTTATCAGGCCGCTACGAGTACATCAATATCAAACTCGATAAAACCGGCGGACTGACTGAAGCCCTGGCCTTGCGTCAGGCCGCTGTGGATCAGGGGTTGGGGATTATGGTTGGCTGCATGTTAGGCACATCGCTGGCTATGGCCCCTGCTGTGCTGCTGGCTCAGGGCGTTCGCTATGTGGATCTGGACGGGCCTTTATTACTGGCCGAGGATCGACAACCCGGTTTACGCATCGAAGCCAGTCAAATCCATCCCCCCGAACCCACACTCTGGGGTTAGCATGTCAGCAAAAACGGTAAGCAAAACCTCTACTTTAACCTTGCGAATTGATCCCGCCGTCAAAGAAGGGCTGCGCCTCATGGCGTACCGTGAGCGGCGCAGCCTAGCCAATATGATTGAAATCATGATCCGGGATTATTCTGAGCGTAATGGCGTAGTCATTCCTGAACAGCAATCCCTATTTGCGGATGAAGAATCCCCATCTACGTAATCCGATCGCCATCCACAGACCGTCGTGAGCATCTACTATGAGCAACCATTTTCGCATTGAACGTGACAGCATGGGTGAGCTGGAAGTGCCGGCCAATGCCCTGTATGCCGCCCAAACCCAACGGGCTGTTGATAATTTTCCGGTAAGTAATCTGCGTATGCCGCGCGGCTTTATTCGTGCCCTAGGCTTGATTAAAGCCACCGCCGCCGAGGTCAATGCCGAACTCGGCTTGCTGGATGCCGCCGTGGCTGAGGCGATCAGCAAAGCCGCGCTGGCAATGGCTGAGGGGCGCTACGATGAGCATTTCCCGGTTGATGTCTTTCAGACCGGCTCTGGCACCAGTTCCAATATGAACGCCAATGAAGTCATCGCTCGGTTAGCGAGTGAGTCCTTGGGGCAAAGCGTCCACCCCAATGATCACGTCAATATGGGCCAAAGCAGCAACGATGTGATTCCCACCGCGATTCATATCAGTGCGGCACTGGCATTGCAACAGCGCTTACAACCGGCTTTAAGTCATTTATACGAGGGTTTACAGCAGCGCGCCCGCGAACTGACCGACATCACTAAGACCGGACGTACTCATTTAATGGACGCCATGCCCATCACCTTGGGTCAAGAGCTTAACGGTTGGGCGGCTCAAGTGCGCCACGGCAGGGAGCGTTTGGAAGCGGTCATGCCGCGTCTGCGTGCTTTGGCCCAAGGCGGAACTGCTGTGGGCAGTGGTATTAATGCCCATCCTGAATTTGGCCAGCGGTTTGCTCGGCGTCTCGCCGAGCGCAGTGGGATTGAATTTGTCACCAGCGCGGATTATTTCCTGAGCTTGTCCACCCAAGACGCCGCCGTTGAACTGTCCGGCCAGCTCAAAACCGTCGCAGTCAGTCTGATGAAAATCGCCAATGATTTACGCTGGATGAACTCCGGCCCGTTAACCGGATTGGCCGAGATTGAATTACCCGCCCTGCAGCCTGGCTCCAGTATCATGCCAGGCAAGGTCAACCCGGTCATTCCCGAAGCCACGGCTATGGTGTGCGCTCAGGTGATCGGCAATGACACCACAATCACCGTGGCCGGGCAATCGGGTAATTTCCAGCTTAATGTCATGTTGCCGGTGATTGCCTATAACCTGTTGCAATCCATTGAACTGTTGGCGAGCAGCAGTCGGCTGCTGGCGGATAAGGCCATTCAAGGCTTTACGGTCAAGCAAACCCATTTACAGGAACAGTTAGCGCGTAATCCTATTCTGGTGACGGCGCTGAATGCCGTGATTGGTTATGAGCAGGGTGCGGCCATTGCCAAGCAAGCCTATGCCGAGGGGCGTTCCGTCATCGAGGTGGCGTTGGACAATACTGATCTGAGCCGTGAAGATCTAGAGCGCCTGTTAGATCCTTTGGAATTAACTCGTGGTGGGATTCGTGGGTGATTATTGCATCCGCATCGATGTGTGCGATTACGCTACGCTAATCGCACCTACGCAGGGTAGGGGCGGTTCGCAAACCGCCCCTCATGAAATTAACCGATTACCGCCGTTGCAACCCCCGCCAAATCAACGGCAAACTTGCAGCGGCTAAAGCAATCTTCACCGCATCACCCAGCAAAAACGGGTACACACCCATAGCCAAAATCGGCTTATCCCAACCCACTAACGCGCCTAACCACAACACGCCGGGCAGATAAATTGCCGCCATACCCAAAGTCAGCATGGCCAACGTCGGCAGTAAGCGCCGATCCCAGCCGCGCTCTGCCAGCCAGCCCGTCACAACAGCGGCCAGCATAAAGCCCAATAAATAGCCCCCCGTCGGACCAAGCATATAAGCCATTCCAATCCCTCTTTCCGGAGTACCGGCAAACACCGGCAGCCCCATCGCCCCCTGAGCCAGATACAGCGCAACCGTCGCTGCACCCAGTCGCCAGCCGCAGGTTATGCCGATCAGCAACACCGCCAACGGTTGCAGGGTCATCGGCACCGGATAAAACGGGATTTGCAATTTCGCGGTGGCGATCAGTAACAGGCTGCCGCATACCAGCAAGGTGAGATTACGCAAGCTGCGGTGAGCCTGCGCCGGCCATAAGGTATCGGCTAAAGTTGTGCTTGCAATCATCAAACATCTCCTCCTTCAAGTGCAATGGGTAAAGTTTAGGATAACCGCTTTAGATTACCACAGTATGTTATTTTTCAACCTGCTCTGTTACTGGGTTTGACGTCAGAGCATCAAAGCTGTTTTCATGATGCACGGTAAGCTGATTAAACGGAATCACCCAATCGTGCTCATTGCACACCGCCACACACGCGGTGCGGACAACCCGACCGAGCTTGAAATAATACTGAGCTGCCGCGCCGTTCAATGTCACGACAATCAGATAATCCAGCGACGAATCAGCCGCTTCTGAGAACTCCACCAATACATCTTCAAGCTGTTCCGCAGCAGCGGACTCCGCTAAGGCACGGCGCACGGCCTGATTGAAAATATCAGACACTTGATCCAGGGCGATGCGCTGATGCTGGTAATCAATCCCAAAAGTGACAATTACCAAGAAGCTACCCCGTGATAAATTACGCGGTTTAGCAGCCAGGAATTCCGCCGTGGGGTAAAAAACACTGTTACCCCGTATTTTAAGCTGTACCAATTCTGGAGTCTGGCGTTCCACCAAGGCTAAGGTGTCATCGCCGAGCAGCACATAGTCATCGGGGCGGCAAGGGAACCACGGCTCTTCATTGGGCACTGGCCGCGAAATCAAACCCGCCACCTCAGACATTGGCAAACGCAACACGCCATTATCCAACTCCGGATTGACCAAACGGGTATATAAACCGATGGCGCTGACTTTCCACGGAACGCCATTGTATATCAGCCGCTCTTGTTCGCGTACTTGACCCGCATTCAGAAATAATTTGGCCTCCGCCATATAACGGGGCAAATAGGTGCGAAAGCTTAACAATAAGGCAATCAACACCACCAGAGCCAAGGCAAACAGCACCAAGTCGCCAGCGGCATATAACACCATCATGAACACCAGAATCGCCAACAGCGTAGCAAACAGGCGATACGTCAATAACAGCACTCGGGTTTTGAAGCCTCGGCGGGGAATGGACTTGCGTTCACGATAGCGCAGCAGAACATTAAGGCCGCCGTGCAAAATCAATACCGTCAGCCCTAGCGCCGCGACGGCGAGCAATAAAGTCAACCCACGACCGACGAAGAACTCCCGCACGGCGCGATTGGCTTGGTCGTACACCGTCTCTTCGCGTTCGAGTAAATTATCCAGTTGCAGTTGGACAATGCCCTGTTGACGCATGAGATCCCTTTGCCGCTCTTGCCATTGCTGTTCCAAGTCATTCAAGCGATTAAGCGCTGCTTCGTCAAGATCCACAGTGCGGACAGCGGCTAGATTATTCAACGCGGTATTCACCACATTGATTTGTTGGTTCAACAAAGCACGATCACGCCGCAGGCGTTCAATTGCGCGTGGCCGTTCGGTGAGCTGGCGCATCTCGCTAAACAGCGGGCGCATAATCGACAGCAGCTCATCCTGCCAGTTGAAATCGTCTTGATCGGGCAGATCGCCAAAAATCCCCAGATCGACGCCACCCAAAGCAATGTTTTCAAAGCTCGCGCGCAGATTGCGGCGCTGTGCTTCCAACTGCTCTAATTGTTGCGCGAAAATCTCGCGTTGTTCGTCATCATCTGCCGCTGCCGCATGCTGTAGTTCTTGACGCAGTGACTCGATGCGAGCGCGGTTTTCCGTCAGTGATTGCTTCAATTCCTGCAATTGCACTCGGGTTTCTTGCAAGCGCGCTTCGCGATCCATAGCGCGGGCGGCCTCAGCGGTACTGGGTGTGGGGGTTTGCGCCAACAGAAGGGTTGGCAAGCATAGCAACAGGGCTAACCATAAGGTCAGCACGGTAGTATAGCGGACAAGATTTTGATTCATAGTAATTTTTGATGATTTTTTGGTGCAGCAAGTAAGAGGACGATTAAACCATATCAAAGGTATCTTACAGGGTTTTGCACGGTCTTGAAAAGAACAGGGCGACGAACGCCAGTGGCTAAAATTTAGCCATTCTAATCCAAGCCACAAGGCTTGTGGGCTGAGAGCTTGTCAAGCCCCAAAGTTATCCACAGCTTTTGTGGATAACTTTTTTATTCTAAATTAATTCAATTGTTTAAGGCTTTAATAAAATGCCGCTAACGCTCAAAATAATTGATCAATCAGCGCTTATTAGGCCGGTAAGTTTAGCCAAATCGCTGCTGCAAATAGGCCGCGACCGCACGTAGCCCCATGGCCTCGCCCCCTTCAGGTCGGCCAGGGCGGGCGCGGACATTCCAACCCATCATATCGAAATGCGCCCACGCGCTGTCTTTAGGCACAAACTCTTGCAAAAACAATGCGGCAGTAATCGCCCCAGCATACCCCCCACTGGAAGCATTGGCGATATCGGCCACTTTGCTGTCCAGCAAATCCCGATACGGCGCATGCAGCGGTAAGCGCCAGATCGGGTCATTCACCTGTTGGGCGGCTTTGACCAGTCCAGCGGCTAGGGCGTCATCATGGCTGAAACAGGCGGCGATTTCTGTACCCACAGCAACTCGGGCGGCTCCGGTCAGCGTAGCAAAGTCAAACACTACATCGGGATGTTGCTCCACGGCATCGGCCAAGGCGTCGGCCAGAATTAATCGCCCTTCGGCATCGGTATTGTCAATTTCAACCGTCAGTCCTTGGCGTGAACGCAGCACATCCCCCGGACGCAATGCATTACCAGACACTGCATTTTCTACTGCGGGAATCAGTACCCGCAGCCGCACAGGCCGTTGGGTGCTCATAATCCATTGCGCCAGCCCTAGCGCTTGTGCCGCACCGCCCATATCTTTTTTCATCAACCGCATACCGCTGGCCGGTTTCAAATCCAGACCGCCGCTGTCAAAACAGACCCCTTTGCCGACCAGTGTGACCTGCGGGGCATCGAGTTCGCCCCACAGTAATTCCAGCAAACGCGGCGGTGACGCGCTGGCCCGCCCTACGGCATGAATCAATGGATAGTTGTTAAGCAGTAAGTCCTCGCCCTCGTACTGCTTGAAGGTTGCGCCGTGACGGATGGCTAGGGTGCGAGTGATCTCGGCCAACTGCTCGGGCAGCAGATCTTGAGCCGGGGTATTGATGAGATTACGAGTCAGCAGGATTGCCGCCGCCAGTGCCCTGACCGCTGTGATATCGGCATCATCGCCAATAAATAGGGCTGTGGCGGGTGGCGACGCTTGGGTTTTATACCGGGTGAATTGATACGCCCCTAGCGCCCAACCCAAGGCAGCGGCCTCGCGGGTGGTTTGATCCCATGCGCTGTCGAGATAATAAGCGCCGTCGGGCAGTGCTGGGGGTAGGGCGGCCAGTTGCCAGGGCGAGTCGTCGGGATCGACCCCAACGACGACCGCTTCCAATTGGCCCGCCGCGCCGGGTAGTAGACAAAACTGACCGGGTTTGGCTTGGAAATTAGCCGCCTTTAACCAGCTTTGCCGTGCCGCTGTTTGGCCGCTGCGCCAGGTGTCTAGGTCAGCCGCCGCGACGGGAATCAGCGGGGTTGCGGGGTTGGGTAGGGTGTCGAGAAGTGTATCGGTCATGAAGGGCTCGTTAGTGGTGTAAAGGTGGGTATTTTAAGCCAGCTTTTGATAAATTATCTGAACATGGGAACAAATTCCCAGCGCGACGGGGTGTTGACCCCGTCGCAACGTTTAATGTTGCACCCTGCGGGGATCAACATGGATGCCAGTCCAGCAAAAACGCTACGGACGGGGCAATATGCCCCGTCCGGCAGCGGCGAGAGGTTTGTATCATAATAATAGCTCGGTATGCATTCCCACGCAGGAGCGTGGGAACGAGACACAGTGTAGCTCCGAATAGCGCAGCGTATTCGGAGATTATCAGACGTTCAGGTGTGCGATTACGCTGCGCTAATCGCACCTACAAGCTACAAGCAAATTTCTCGTTCCCACGCTCCTGCGTGGGAATGCATACCGAGCCTACATCATCCACCTCGTCATTCCGCCAGTCCATGGCGGAATTACAGATAGTAGGGTGGGCATTGCCCACCCTACAGGGCTGCGGGGATCAACATGGATGCCAGTCCAGCAAAAACGCTACGGACGGGGCAATATGCCCCGTCCGGCAGCGGCGAGAGGTTTGTATCATATAATAGCTCGGTATGCATTCCCACGCAGGAGCGTGGGAACGAGCTATAGTAGGGTGGGCATTGTCCACCGGCTGCAACGGATGAGAAATGGGCACCATTCAAGCTGATTACCGTACAACAGCGAGCGGTAGGTCGGGCAAAAGCGCAGCGTTGCCCGACATTATTGCCGCATCAAAGAGCTATCATATTGTAATACATAAATTATTAAATAATAATAAGTCTCAATTGCATTGAAATGGTTTTGCTGTTAGGATGGTAGTGCGATTAATTCTTATTTCGATTTTATGACAACAGAGGAGCAGATTTATGATGTCGCAGTTTATTTCACCCTGGCGTACACTTATCGCCACTGCCGTCCTAGCCTTACCTCTTAGTGTTGCCGCACAACCCCCGCTGCCGGTGTTGGCTACGGTCGGCATGTTGGCGGATGTGACCGAACAGGTGGCCGGAGAATGCGCCCAAGTCACCGCGTTGATGGGGGCGGGCAGTGATCCGCACCGCTACCAACCCACCGCGTCCGATGTCAATAAACTCCGCGATGCTGAGCTGATTATATACGTCGATCATGCCTTGGAAGCCCAGTTAGCCAGCGTGCTTAACCGCTTTTCCGAGCGCACCCCCACCGTGGGTGTGGTGGCGGCCACCTTTGAGCGTGATGAATTGTTGGAGGATCCCGACGAACCGGGTGAGATTGATCCGCATGTATGGATGGATGCCCGGATGTGGGCGCGGGTGGCTGAGACCATCGCGGGGCAAATCAGCGACCTGCGCCCCGACTGTGCCGCTGATATTGCTGAGCGTACTGCGGCCTACACGGCTCAACTGCATGCTCTGCATGAGTGGATCGCGGCCAGTATGGCCAGCATTCCCGCTGGTCAGCGCGTTTTAGTCACGGCACATGATGCGTTTTATTACTACGGTGCGGCCTATGGCCTGGAGGCCAGCGAAGCCATTGAAGGCATCAGCACCGAATCCGAGGCCAGCATTGCCGATATCCGTGCTGTTGCTGATTTTGTTGTCGCCAATGCGGTACCTGCGGTGTTTGTAGAAACCACCATTAACCCGCGCACCATTCAAGCTATGGTTGCCGAGGTGCAAGCCCGTGGTCATGAGGTAGTGATTGGCGGCGAATTGTATTCCGATGCTATGGGCGAGCCGGGCACCGTCGGTGGAACTTATATCGGGATGCTGTGGGAAAATACCGTCACCATTACCGAGGCGCTGGGCGGTAGCGTCGCCCCCTTGCCGGAGGCGCTCAGTTCCGTAGTTCCGTAGGGTGGGCATTGCCCACCCTACAGTAAATCCGAGTAGGGCGGGCATGGCCCGCCAAGTCAAGGGCATCGGATGATCACTCGTTCCCACGCTCCTGCGTGGGAATGCATACCGAATACCCCGTTGCGCCAAGCGAGTGAGTGGATAAATAACGGATTTTACCCATGAGTGAGATCCGTATGCATTCCCACGCAGGAGCGTGGGAACGAGACATACCTCGGGTTTCCATGCTGTCATTCCGCCATGGACTGGCGGAATCCAGTCACAGGGAGGTGAAGGGTGGGCTGAGCACGGGGGTCGAATGTGACCCTGATGCCGCTACTGACTCACAGGCAGCCGTCCTTGGCACTGGATTCCGCCAATCCCTGGCGGAATGACG
>PWUP01000186.1 GCA_003562535.1 Gammaproteobacteria bacterium
GGCACTCTGTTCATCGCCCCCCTAGCGGATGATCCCAATGCACTGGTGCATATTCTCCAGATCAATTGGCTGCAACCGATTTATAATTTCACCTTCAGCAACGGCTTAATCGCCTGTTTAGTATTGATGGGGGTCGGCACCCTGCTGGATGTCGGTTTTGTGATGCAGCGGCCCTTTCAAAGCATGTTCATTGCCTTATGTGCTGAGCTGGGCACCGTGATGATTTTCCCTATGGCGGTACTGATGGGTCTGGCTCCGGGGGAGGCGGCGGCTGTGGCCACCATTGGCGGTGCGGATGGCCCGATGGTGTTATTTGCTTCCTTGCAATTAGCTCCGCATTTGTTCGTGCCGATTACCGTTGTGGCCTATTTATATCTTGGCTTGACTTACGGCGGCTATCCGTATCTGATCAAGCTGATGGTGCCCAAGCATATCCGAGCGATACCCATGCCGGTGGAGAAAAAACGCGAAATCACCTCCAACGAGAAGCTGGTGTTCGCCGTGGTGGCCTGTATTCTGCTCAGCCTGCTGTTACCCGTAGCGGCACCGATCATCATGTCGTTATTCTTAGGGGTGATTATTCGCGAAAGCGGTATGACCAATTACATCGATCTGTTCTCAACCACCATTCTCTATGGAGCGACCTTCTTTTTGGGCCTGCTGCTGGGGGTGTTGTGCGAGGCCAGCACCATTCTCGATCCGGTAGTGCTCAAGCTGCTGATTCTGGGTATTTTGGCCTTGACCATTTCCGGCATCGGCGGAATTCTCGGCGGCTATGTGCTGTATTATTGGACGGGCAAGCAATACAACCCCGTTACCGGCATCGCTGGGGTCAGTTGCACCCCGACCTGTGCCAAAGTGGCGCAAAAATCGGTGGAACCAGGGGTGATTGTCTTACCCCATGCTCTGGGTGCCAGCATCAGCGGCATCATCACCAGCGCGATTTTCGCCGCTGTGTTCATTGCCTATCTGCTGCCTTATACCCTAGAAGCCGCTGGGGTGAATTGAATTCAAATTTGAGAGTAAAACAGGGCGGTTTGCGAACCGCCCTTGCTCTAAATATTGAGCAGATTAAGTTGGGCTGCTGTCTTTTGGACGATCAAACGCATCGCGCACCATCTGCTCCATTTCCTCCCCCCAACGGCGGCGGGGTTCCGTTTGCCAAAACGGTGCATTAGGCGAACAATCGAATTTTTGTTTGTAACTGGCCAGCGCAGCGGCTAGCGTACCTAATATCAGCATCATATCGGCACGCTGGATGCCCGCAAACGGCAACACAATCATCATGAGCACCACAAAGCCGACAATCCACGGCCACGGAATAAGCAGACAATAACGAATATCAAACTCATAGCCGTTACGGCGGATGTCCACTCGCATCGGCCAGTCATCATGCAGCATATACGCCGGACGGCGCAACACCAGCCGTTGTTCGGTCGCTGAAACCACAATGAATTTTTTTAACAACAACGCTTTATGCAAGCGTTTGAGCTGCCGGTCGCCGCCATAAACGGTGGCCTGAGTCATCCGTCCTAAATGCCGAATCGTGATATCTGTTTTCACAGCGTGCCTGTAACTGTCGAACGTAATCTGTATACTATTTGTATACTAAAGGTCGGTTTGAGTACAGACATAATCAAGCCGACAATTGTGTCCTACTGTAGCGAGCCCCTTGATGAGTAAAGATAAATCACCTTCCGACTCAGGTCGCCCCTATATGGGGCCTGAGCGCCGTAAGAGAGAACGCCGCAAAAAAAATCGTGACCAACGCGATAAGTTACGTTTTGAACCTGAGAAAAATCCACGCCGCTCAGGTATAGACCGCCGCAAACAGCCGCGCGATATCTGGCGAGATCATGACGACTAGCCGCAAAATAGTGGTTAAAATTTAATCTATTAATCGACGCATATTGTCATAACCCCCTGTCTGCGGTTACAGTAAACAGCCTTTTGACCTGACAACAGCCCTGCAATCTGATGTGGTATCAGTGCGGGCGTGTCCTAAACCGAGTGAGACGGTAGCATCATGACGAAACAACCCGACTTTTTAAACCCGCATGGGCTGTACGATGCCCAGTTTGAGCATGACAGTTGCGGAGTCGGTTTCGTTGCCCATATCAAAGGACGGCGCAGCCACCAGATTATCCAAGACGCCAACACGGTGTTGATTAATATGACCCACCGCGGAGCGTGTGGCTGTGAAACCAATACCGGCGACGGTGCAGGTATGCTCACCGCATTACCCCATGAATTCTTACGCAAGGTCGCTAAAACCGATTTGGGCATTGACTTACCCCAACCTGGGCAATTTGCCGCTGGATTGGTGTTTTTGCCGACAGTGTCGAGTGAATACCAACAGTGCAAGCAGACCGTAGAGCGCTGTGTTGTCGAACGGGGACAAACCGTGCTCGGCTGGCGAACCGTACCGATAGACCCCGATGGAGCCGACATCGGTCCAACAGCACGCAGTTGTATGCCCACGATTGAACAACTGCTGGTGGGTGCGGCCGAGGGTTTATCCAGTGAAGAGTTTGAACGCACGCTGTACCTGATCCGCAAACAGGCCAGTGCGGCATTGCGCAGCTCGGAACTGACTCAGGCACTGAGCTTTTATATCTGTAGCTTGTCCACTAAGGTTATTGTCTACAAAGGCATGCTCACACCAGAGCAGGTCTTGCCGTTCTATACAGATCTGTGCGACCCCGATTACACCTCGCATCTGGCAATGGTGCATTCGCGGTTCTCGACCAATACCTTCCCGTCCTGGGATCGCGCTCAGCCCAATCGTTTTATGGCGCATAATGGCGAAATCAATACCCTGCGCGGCAATAAAAACTGGATGCGCGCCCGCGAAGGGGTGGCTCGCTCTGAAGTCTTCGGTGAGCAGTTGCGTGATCTTTTCCCGGTCATCGAAGCGGAAGTCTCGGATTCGGGTGCTTTTGATAACGCTCTAGAATTCATGCTAATGAATGGCCGCTCGCTGCAAGCGGCCGTGATGATGATGATCCCGGAAGCCTGGGAAAACCACTCATCGATGTCAGCCGAGAAAAAAGCCTTCTACGAATACCATTCCTGTCTGATGGAACCTTGGGACGGGCCGGCATCCATTGCCTTCACTGATGGGCGCTATATTGGCGCGGTACTGGATCGTAATGGCTTACGCCCCAGCCGCTATTA
>PWUP01000319.1 GCA_003562535.1 Gammaproteobacteria bacterium
GTACAACGGGATCAGTAGTATCCAGACGCCAGACTTCGGCTGCTCGGTAACCAGCAGCCCGCATCTGCTGGCGATAGTCGCGGTTGCGTTGGGCGTTGAAGCGGGTTTCCGATGCGGGCATCACGGGATTTTCCATGCGGACGGCGTTTTTATAAAAATACCCGTTCCTAAGGACAATTGCAATATGTGGACGTGTTTTTAACTGTGGAATAACCGCTTGTATAAAAAAGTACGCAAATTGTATGATCAGGGTCGCGGTAACTAGACCTGTGACCGCGATACTTGGCAATCTATTTATACGGTGGATTCGCTGGCGGATGAGATTGAGGCATGGAAACATAAAGAAACGGCGGTGAAATAAAACCTACATTCCTCGGCGCGACGGGGTATTGACCCCGTCGCAACGTTTAAGGCTGCCCCCTGCGCAGATCGACCTGGATGCCCGTGCAGCACAAACACTACGGACGGGGCAATAGGCTCCGTCCGGCAGTGGATGCACTGGCAGCGGTCATGGTTTACCCCCGCACCACCTGAATCTCACGCCCTTGCGGACTGGTTTGGGTTTCACAAGTGGTGCGCTGTTCAATCGGCGGCTGATTGGAACGGCGGTCAAAAATCACCAGCCAGCCGCTATCCAGCCCCAGTCCCGTCAGATAGGCATCCAGTTGGGTTAAGCCCACAGCCAGTGGATCAGGCCGCCCATCGCGCCAGACTTTGAGTTCCATGCCAAGGGTGACGGTTCCGTAGCGTAAGCATAAGTCCATGCGCCCTGAGCCAATGGCGTAGTCGCGTTCTAGGGTGCCACCGCCATTGACCACCCGATGGAGAAACGCCATCAGCACTAGATGTGGGGCGATTTCGTGATAAGGGGCGCTGCGCAATAATGGCTCGCCATGTTGGCGCCAAAATGTCAGAAAAGCCACCAGCAGCGCCTCGGGATTAAGCTGGCCTTGTGGATTAAGCCAAGTTGGGGTAATGCGCGGCAAAGAGGCTTGAGGAATCATCGCCAAAGTGCGCGGTAGCACTTCGCGATAGATGGGATTGGCAATTTCAATTCCACCGCCATTGTGTTGTCGCACTAGCCCCAAATCGGTCAAATACTCTAAATGTTCGAGTGGCAGTTGTTCCAACGCCTCGCCAGCCAGCATGGGCTCGATGATGCGTCGTACCCGCTCCTCGCGTAACTTGTCGGCAAGCTGATCAAGGTGGGTCACGCGCTGTTGGATCAGGTGCTCTTTGGCGTGCTCAATCAGCGCGGTATCAATGGGGCGGGTTCGGTCACGTCCTTCAGGTCGGCGGAAACAACTTTCATAGGCCAGCGCATTGACCAACCAAGGCTGGCCTTGGGTTAATTCCCAGATTTGATCCAAGGCTTCGGTGGTAAAAATTTGCCCCGTTTCTTTGGTATGTTCAAGCAAAAGGGTCAAGGTTTCATTACGGTTGAAATCACCCAGGCGCAGTGATTTCGCTTTGATATTAAAGGCACTGCCGCCAGTGATCGGTTGTGCCTCGGAGCGGGCGTGGATGCGATAGTCGCGCAGATCGCGCACCCCGCACAGCACAACCGTGCTCGGAAAAGTATTCGGGCGTTTAGTGTAACCGGCGCGCAGTTGGCGTAGCAGTGAAATCAAAGTGTCGCCGATCAGGGCATCGACCTCGTCGAGCAACAACACCAACGGGCGTTCCAGACGCGCACACCAGCGGCTTAAAAAAACTCCGAGCGCCGAACCTGGCGGCGTTTGCGCCAACACCTCGCGGGCCAGCACGGGCGCTGTAGTGTCGCCGATCCCATCGCTGGCCCAGGTCGCGATGTCGGTCACAATGGTGGCCATCGCTGGATCGATGCGCTCACGCCAAGCCTGCGCTCCTTCGATATTGGCGTAAACGGCTTGATAGCGCCCCTGACGATTGAGGTATTCCATCAACGCCAGCAAACATGAGGTCTTGCCTGTCTGGCGTGGGGCATGGAGCAGAAAGTATTTTTTCTGCTCGATCAGCATCATCACCTCATCCATATCCCAGCGCGATAACGGCGGTAGCATATAGTGATCATCGGAGCGAACAGGGCCTTCGGTGTTGAAAAAGCGCATCGGTCATCTCGTCTATTGCTAAAAACAGCAGCGTGCCACGAAGGAAACTATACGCCTCATTCTATGATAAATCGTGCTGATGAAGCCTTATATGAAGCAAAGTGTAAAGGTCGCAATCAAGTTATTTCAAAATAAAGGGCCGCAGTTGGACAGAAAATTCCAAATCTGCTGTACACAAGGGTTGGCTGCATGGCGAGAGGTATAAATCACGATTTCCAGATCGCAGGGTGGAGACACATCATCCAGAGCCATTAATGTGCCCCCTTCGAGATCAGGACGGATCAGGCTTTCAGGCAACCACGCCACACCTACACCGTTGACGACCAATTCGCGCACCCCCAAAGCAAACGCTGATTCACAAATGGTTTCAATGCCCACAGTCTGCATCAGTTGCGGTAAGCGTTCATCCCATAAGACCTGCCCGAGAAAACTGTCTCTAGGGTAGGTGAGCATGGGTAGCGGTTGTCCGCTGACTAAACCATGCACTGGAACGCCATCCTGAGCAGCGGACACCAGTCTCAGGCGGTCATGACCTACGGCGAGTCGGCTGAATGCCGGTGAATACAAGCGAGCGGGATGAACCATCGACTCATAGCACACCAGAAAATGGGCTAACCCTTGCATCAGCAAAGACACACAATCTGACTTGTTGGCTGAGCGCAGACGATACGCATAATGGAATCCAACACCTTGTAACCGCCGAATCAGTCGCGGTACGAATGCGGTCGCCAAGGTATGCTGGGTGGCTAAAATGATGCGGTTCATGCCGCTGTCATCGGCGCGCATCTGGCTGCGTAGCCGATACATATTATTGAGCAAATTGCGTATTTCAGCCTGATATTCCAGTGCTAGCGGTGTAAACGCTAGCGGCTTGCGTCTGCGGTCTACCAGATGCACACCCAGCCAGTCTTCCAATGCTTGGATGCGTCTTGAAAACGCGGGTTGACTCAGGTGGCGGCGTTCGGCGGCTCGAGAAAAGTTGCCTGTCTCCAGCAATAACAGAAAATCCTCCAACCACTTGGATTCCATGACTTGGCTACCTCGGTGATATGATCCGCTGCTATTATGCGTAA
>PWUP01000035.1 GCA_003562535.1 Gammaproteobacteria bacterium
GATACTGTATGCAGTCCGGGTCCGGCGGCGGCCTCTCGGCCACCCGCAGCAGCAGGAGCACCTGGCCGTCGTGAACGGCCACGCCGCAGTTCAGGACGCCGTACACCTCCATGTCGTCGCCCCAGGGACGCACGTCCTGCGGCCCGATGAGCGGGTTGTCGGGAATCCTGCGAAAGATCAAGGGCGACTCTCCCGGCGTTCGCGGCGAGTGCAGTGAAACAGACAGTAGCATTCGCTGAGCCCCGGGGGCGGGAGAGCGCTTGTGGCAGGCGTTCGGGGCTGTGCGTGACGTTGGGGGCCTGAAGAGGCCGCTGGAGGGCTCCTGGGCCGTTTGGGGGCGCTGGGAGAGATTCGCCCGGGGGCGGGGCGTCGATGGCCCGGGGTTCGGCCCGGCGCGGCCTTTTTTTGAGAATCTTTGGAAAAAGCCGTTTTCCGGCTTGACTCTATAGCCTGGTAGATGATATACTGCTATAGAAAGGAGGGCCGGCGCCCATGAACGCCAGTGAAGCCAGGAAGAAGATGCGGGAACTCCAGGCACGCCTCGGAGAGCTGACGGAGCTGTGGATGGAGCGTGCGCCCCTGCTGGACGCATCCCTCTACGAGCACAGGATCCGGTGCGGAAAGCCCACCTGCAGGTGCGCCGACGGAGACTACCGACACGCCATGTGGTGCATCTCCTTCGTCCAGGACGGCAAGAGCCGCACCCGCGTCGTGCAGGAGCCCATCCGGGCGCGGGTCCGGGAACTCACCGAGCGCTACCGCGCCCTGCGCCAGGGGCGGCGCGAACTGGCCGGGCTGGTGGAGGAGTTGCTGCGCTGTGCCGACGTGCTCCAGGAGGCGCGCTGCCGGCAGGGCCGAAAGGACTATGCCCGCTTGGCCCAGAAGGCCAAATCCCGCAGGAAAGGAGGCGATGGCCGATGAGCTGGACGGCCTTTGAACACGACAAGGCGTTTGTCAGCGCCGCGCTCAGGCGCGGAGAGCTCGACTATGCCGAGGTGGTCGGTCAGGTCGAGGAGACGGCCTTCTTCCGGGCCCTGTTGGGCGAGGGCGTGATGGAGCGTCTGGCTGCAAGCTACCCCACGCCGCGCAAGAAGCAGGAGGTGCCCCTGTGGCTGTATCTGGCCAGCGAGTTGACCCTGCGCCTGCACGGGGCCATGGGCTACGGCGCCTATCCCTACATCCTGCACTGCGGCGGGCTCACCCACGCCCTCGGGCATGAGCAGTATGAGCACAAGCACGATACGCGCACCGGCCGGTGGCGCCCCCGGTTCCGGGGCTACAACGGCAAGAACGCGTACCCGCGCCAGACGCCCTGCGACAAGGATTTCCTGCGCAAGATGGCCAAGGACTCGCACGCCGAGGCCCTGGAGCACTGGTTCGGGACCGCAGTGCAGCGGGAGTATAAGCTCCTGAAGGGTTTTGACCCCGAAGGCATCTTCTCCATCGACGGCACATACCTGTTCGTGCCGCCCGACAACGACGGCTACGAGGGATCCTCGCAACTGCGCTTCGACCCCGACGGCAGGCACCCGATTGACCGCGCAACCTACGAAAACCTGCCCCAGGAGCGGCAACAGCGCTGCCAGTGGCGCCGCTGCTACCGGGCCGTGACCCTCTCGCACACCAACGCCGCCGGGGACTACTCCCTGCGTTGCGGCACGCACGTGATGGCGGGACGGGCGGCCGAGACACCCCAGGTCTGGCCCCTGTGCCGGCGCTTCGTGGAGGCCCTGGGACAGGGCGTGATGAAGCTGCTCCTTTTCGACCGCGGCCTGATCGACGGGGCCACCGTGAGCCGGCTCAAGGGGATCGGCGTCGACAGTCTGTTTCCGCTGAAGAAGGGCATGGACCTGTGGGAGGACGCCAGGGCGCTGGCCGAGTGCCAGGGCGGGGACTGGGAGCACTACGAGATCCCCGGGCCCCCGGCGCCGCCCGAGCCGCCGACCCGGCCCGAGTCCATCCAGCGGCGCGAAGCCGCGCGCCAGGGAACGCTCAAGCGCCGGAGGCTCGAGCAGGAGAAGACGAACGGGCCGGCGCCGCCCCGGCACAAGCTCACCTCGATCGACTACAAGTGGATCGAGCCCAGCCAGGTCTGGGAGAGCTGCGACGTGCCCGTCTCGGTGCTGCTGATTCGCAACCACTACGCCGACGGGAAGACTCTGGACTGGGCGCTGGCCTCCACGCGCCTGTTCGATGATCCGCTCGCCATGTGGAAGCACTATAAGCTGCGCCCGCACGTGGAGGAGGACCACCGGCAGGAGAAGTGCTTCTGGGACATGACGGGCTTCCGCTCGACGGCGTTCTCGCAGGTGGTGAGCCGGGTGATCTTCGTGGAGCTGGCCTACTCGCTGATCCAGCTCTTCCTGCGCCGCTGCGACCACCAGGAGATCGTGGGCAAGACACGCCAGAGACTCCTGGACATGCTCTTGCCGACCCAGAGCAGCATTGCCGTCTACTACCGGCAGCGTTTCGGCCACTTCTCGACCTACGAGTACTCCGAACTGCTGCTCACACTCAAGGAAGGAGCACGCCGCCGTCTGCTTGGCATCATGCGTCGGCTTCGCCGCTCACAGCTCCAGCCCCCGGAACTTCCCTGGCGGCCCGAACTCTGAGCCGCGCCGGGACGCACACGCCGTCCCGGTGAACAAGCCCACGCCCGTGAGGGCGCCTTGCCGCGAGCAGATCGGCAAGCGCGTCGCCTCGCCCCCGGTCCTCACCGGCTCCGCCCCGCAACTGCACCCGGGGCCGTTCTGGTGGGGCCCGGCATGCTCAAGGTGCCGACCGGCACCCCGCGCACCACTGTCGACCCGGCGCTACTGTCTGTTTCACTGAAACACCACGTAATAGGTTGACATTCTAAAGTTCATGCGGTACAATAGTTATGTCATTCTGAGAGAGAAGGAAACGGGTTCAGCATGGACGAGATGGACAGCAGGATGCAATACGCTCTGGCGGCGGCGACCGATATGGCTGTGCTGTACGATCCGGCGGAGCCGGAGCGTCCCGTCAAGATCGATGCGATCGCTCAGAGGGTCGGGGCCCCGGCGAAGTACCTGGCCACGCTGCTGCCGCTGCTCAAGCGGGCGGGGCTGGTGGCCAGCGTGCAGGGGCGCAGCGGCGGATATCACCTGCTGCGGCCGCCGGAGAGCATCAGCGTGGGGGA
>PWUP01000152.1 GCA_003562535.1 Gammaproteobacteria bacterium
CCGGCGTCGACGAACGCACGGTGGATGTGTATATTCGTCGCTTACGCAAAGCTTTACAGCCTTACGGTTATCACCTGTTGATCCAGTCCGTGCGGGGTATAGGTTATCGGTTTTCCGAGTCGGTCTAGCCGGTTACTGCTATAGTAGGTCGGGCAAAAGCGCAGCGTTGCCCGACATCATAGGCTATATGTGTCTGCGGCTTGAGAACTACTCACTATTCTGCTCACTCAGTTGTTCGCGCTCGCGCTCAATCATGGCATCACGCAGGGCGTTCAGTTTTGGGCTTAAGCCCACGGGATAGATATGCGGGTATTCAAAGCGTTTATGGCTGTCGTCCAGCAAAGTGAGCTGGTCTTGGAAGTGCTGGCGAATTTGTTGCAGATCCGGCGGATCACTCTGTAATTCACCCTCGCGGTACAGCGGTTTGAGCAGAGGCTCAAAGCGCACACTGCGTTTCAATAGTTTACGACGTAGATTATCATTAGGGTCAATAATCCGGTCGATGGTTTCGGGAATTTCTCGGTGATCAGCGATCACATCCGCCATCATCAGATGACCTTCGTGATAATGGCGATACACTTGCAGTAAGCCGGGAACGCTCATTTTGGCGCGAGTATCGGACAGTTTGAGCTTGTATTCCCATTCACCCTGCTGGTTTTCGAGTGCGGTTAATTTATACACCCCAGTGAGCGCCGGATTGCCATCACCAGTGACCAGTTTGGTGCCAACCCCCCAGATATCAATACGCGCCCCTTGCAGTTTAAGGCTGGTGATCACATATTCATCGAGCTCATTGCTGGCGACAATCTGGGCTTGAGGAAATCCCGCTTCATCCAGCAGTTGCCGCGACCGTTTACTGAAATAAGCCAAGTCACCGCTGTCGAGACGGATGCCCAGCATTTCATGACCTTGTTCACGCAGTTCGCGGGCCACGGCAATGGCATTGTGCACGCCGTTCAATGAGCTATAGGTATCGACTAAAAATACACAATTGCCGGGTAAAGTGTGCGCATAGGCGGCGAAAGCCTGGCGTTCTTCGGGAAACGACATCACCCAACTGTGAGCATGGGTGCCAATCACGGGAATACCGAATAATTTACCCGCCAGCACATTGGACGTGCCCACCGCTCCACCGACATAAGCCGCTCGTGCGGCGGCTAAACCTCCCAGCCCTTGAGCGCGCCGCAATCCGAAATCAACGACCGGATCTCCTTGGGCGGCATGACAGATTCGAGCGGTTTTGGTGGCGATTAAACTCTGAAAATTAATGGTATTGAGCAACAGCGTTTCGATTAATTGCGCTTGCACAATCGGTCCTTGAACCCGTATCAAGGGTTCGTTGGGAAACACAATCGTGCCTTCTGGGATGCTATGAATATCGCAGGTGAAGCGCATAGTGCCGAGGTAGTCGAGAAACGCCGGCTCAAACAACGGCGCTTCGCTGCGATCCGTTAAAGTGGCCAGATAGTCTAAATCACTAGCGCTGAACCGGAATGATTGCAGATATTCCAGCAATGTGCCCATGCCGGTCATGACGACAAAACCGCCGCGAAACGGATTTTTGCGATAAAACATGTGAAACTCAGCCCGCCGTTCCGCCATGCCGGTTTTCCAATAGCCGTAGGCCATGGTCAATTGGTACTGGTCAGTGAGCAAACTCAGTGAGGGGTCGCGTTGGAATAAATCAGTAAACATTAGCGGGTGTCCTGCCGGATAAACTCACGGACGGCGGTGGGTTCAAAGGGCCAGTTCAGCTCGGCGCCATCCGGACGCTGGAGCACAGGAATACGAACTTGGTAACGTTCTAACAGCGTGGCGTCATCCATAATATCAATTTCCTGCGCTGGTTCGCCCAGCGCTTGAATAATGTGCTGTTGGGCGTGTTCGCACAGAGGGCAATATTCAGTCATATACAGGATGGTTTGCATGAGTCTCTGGAATCATCACAGTTTATGGAATAGGGGGGATTAATTGCGTAAACTTTGCAAGGGTGCAGGGATATGGCCGGCAAAGCGGACAAAGGCATCGTTATCGCCCGGACAGCGCACCGGCAAAATCACACTGGCACCGAATAGACCGCCGAAGCTGACGTAATCGCCCGCTGCCTTTCCTGCAACGGGAATAATCCGTGTGGCGGTAGTTTTATTGTTGACCACACCGATGGCCATTTCATCGGCCATGATAGCGGCGATGGTGGCTCCAGAGGTGGAACCAGGAATCGCGACCATATCCAAACCCACACTGCATACGCTGGTCATGGCTTCAAGCTTTTCCAAGGTCAGTGAGCCTTCAGCGGCGGCGGTAGCCAAGGTTGCGTCTTCCATCACCGGAATAAACGCGCCACTGAGTCCGCCGACACTGGAGCTGGCAAACGCCCCGCCTTTTTTTACCGCATCGTTGAGCAAGGCCAGTGCTGCAGTGGAACCCGGTGCGCCAATCGCGGCGATACCCATAGTTTGCAGGATCTCGCCGATTGAGTCGCCAACCTTTGGCGTCGGTGCCAGCGATAAATCCACAATGCCGAATTGCACGTTCAAGCGTTCGGCCAGCTCGCGGCCAATCAGTTCGCCCACTCGGGTGATGCGAAATGCGGTGAGTTTTATTTCTTCAGCCATATCGGCTAAGGTCAGCCGTTCGGTGCCGACTTGTTCGATCAGCCGTTGCAACGCCCGTTTAACCACGCCAGGGCCGGAGACGCCGATATTAATCACGGCATCCGCTTCACCCGGACCATGGGTGGCACCGGCCATAAACGGGTTGTCTTCAGGCATATTGGCAAACACCACTAATTTGGCACAGGCAAAGCCGTGATGCGCTTGATCTGCGGCTGCGGTGTCGCGAATCGCTTGACCCAGTGCGAGCACGGCATCCATATTAATTCCGGCGCGAGTTGTGGCGACATTAATGCCGGAACACACCCGTTGAGTGCGGCTCAACGCTTCCGGGAGGCTATCAATCAGAGCCTTGGCTGTCGGTGTGAGTCCTTTATGCACCAGTCCACCAAAACCGCCGATGAGATCCACACCGACTTCAGCCGCCGCTTGATCCAAGGTTTTAGCCACTTGAACCAAGGCATCACGGCCATGTCCGGCCGCCACACTGGCAATCGGTGACACGGCTAAGCGCCGATTGACCACGGGAATGCCGTAGCGGCGTTCGACTTCGCGGGTGGCGCGCACTAAATCCCCTGCGGAACGGTTAATTTTAGCCCGTATCTTAGCGCATAAATGCGGCAAGGTCGGGCTGCTGCAATCGTCAAGATTCAGCCCTAATGTGACGGTGCGCACATCCAAGTTTTCTTCTTGAAACATGCGAATGGTTTCAAAAATGGCATCGCTGCGGATCATGTGGCAATTCTCCGAAACAGCACCTGATTGGTGGCCTGAAATAACTGTTGATGTTGCAGCCGCACTTGCAGTCCTATGGCGTGGCCGACATGCTCTAAATCGATTTGCAATTGATCCAGAGCCACTGTCGGCGGGAGTTCGATTTCTGCCACTAGGCGAATACCGGTCGCCATCACGCGACAGTCGAGATCGACGAAATTACCCCCGCGTTCGGCAATCAAGCTACTGATGCCGTGTATGACTCCAGGGCTATCGTCACCCAATGCGGTTAAAATATAGCGGTCGCTTTTGGGTACGGGGGGGCGATTAGTTTGGTACGGTAACAGGTTGACAGCACCACCTGCGCCGGTAATGCGCTGTAATTGTGTGGTTAAAGCGCTGGTGTCGCTATCAGGGGGCAAGGCTGCGATGATGATGATTGTAAAATAATCACGAACAACCGTTTGGCTGAGTTCGAGCAAGCAAGCGCCTTGAGATTCCAGCACTTCGCTGAGATTGGCAATAATGCCGCGCTGATCAAGGGTGTGTACGGTGAGCAAATGGGTGGGTTCAGTCATAATCACTAGTTAAGTCTGGGATGATTGGTCTTGATTGCACGGTTATTGACTGGCACTCTGTATCCATTTCATTAAGGTGATGACGGTATGATACGGGTAAATACTTTATCGGTGGTACTGGCATGGTTAATCGGCGTCAGTTTAGGAGGCTGCGGTATGATAGCCCAAGTGGGGAGTAATAGCGCATCTCAGGTCACAGAAAGTGATCCTCTCAATATCGTTGTGTTACACAATGGCCTAATGTGCGGCTCGGATCTAACCCGCACCTCGGCGCTATGGATTGATAACGCGACGCAGTTAACGCAGCGCTATGCCAAAATGGCGGCAGTGGCAGAGCCACCGATCGTCGATTTCGCACAGTATGGTGTATTGCTGGTCTCGATGGGTCAACAGCCGACCTCAGGTTATCGTTTGAACTTCTTACCCGGTGCCCATCGGGTCATACTGGGTGGGCGGACGCTACAGATTAATTTAGCCTGGGAAGAGCCAGCGGCCGACAGTATTCAAGCGCAAGTGCTGACCCAGCCCTGTTTATTGTTACAAGTACCTAGGCGCTCATTTAATCGAGTGGAAATTCTGGATCAGCAGGGTACGGTCAGGTTGGGGCGGCGCATCGATCGTGTTACGGGTTCGTGAATAGATAGTGACTGCAGCCCGCTATATCGCTTTGGGTTTGGCCGCAATGATTATTCTGCGCACCCTATGGTTATTCCCACCACATCAGGATCCTGTTGCCGTACTGGCCATGCTGTTGGTGCTGAGCTTGATGCTGGTGCTGATCTGGTTTGGCGCGTGGATTGCCTGCTACATTTTGCCGTGGGGGTGGCGGGCGAGTCAGGCACATGATCATCAGCTTGCCGATCAACAGGGCGCTGTGGTGCGTCTGTTCGGTTGGGTGGTGCTGGTGTTGCTGTGGCTTATTGTGATGTTTGTCGCGGCTGAGTAGGCTGAGCCGAATGGCCTATCTGGATTATTACTGTACTGAAAGGGTTTAACATGTCGCTATGTGGCGTTGGGGTAGGGGCAGTTCGTGAACCGCCCCTGCATCTGGGCAGGTTCCGGCGTACCGTAATACGGGCGGCACTGTGGCTGTTTATCGGTTTAGGGGGGATGACTCTATTCCCTGGAGTGTGGGCGGCTGAGGGGCTCAAACTCACCGAGCAAGAAATCGCGTTTCTGCAGCAGCACCCGCGTCTGCGTGTGGGAGTCGATCCCGATTGGTTTCCTTTTGAGTTTGTCGATGATAACGGGCAACACGCCGGTATTTCAGCCGATTATTTGACCCTCGTTTCTGGCTACTTAGACGTTGAATTCGAGATTGTAGCGGCACCCTCATGGCAGCAGACTTTAGAGGCGTTGCGCAATCGCGAGCTGGATCTATTGAGTATGGCGGCTTTGACCCCGGAACGTGCAGTGTATGCTAATTTCACAGAACCTTATATCCGTTCACCCATGGTGATTGTGACCCGTAATGATGTCCCGTTTCTGCAAACACCGCTGATGTTGGGTGAGCAGCCGGTTGCTGCCGTGCCCGGGTACGCTTCGCATGAGTACTTGCAGACTCGTTACCCGCAACTCAATATCGTTGCTGTGCCCAGCACGCGGCAGGGCTTGACGGATGTGGCTTCTGGTAGGTTATTTGCTTTTGTGGATAATCTGGCTGCGATTAGCTATCTGATTATGGAGCAGGGCTTAACAAATCTCAAAGTCAGTGGCCAGTTAGGTGAGTCGTTCGACCTAGCGATTGCGGTGCGCAGTGATTGGCCACTCTTGCTGACGATTATGGATAAGGCGTTGGCCGCAATCTCCGAACAACAGCGCGGGGCGATTTATCATCACTGGATTCAAACCGAGTTGACGACTCCCCCCATCGATTATTCAAAAATAATTGCTTTTATCATTTTTCTACTGGTATTGCTGGCAGGGGTATTAATCCATAACTGGCATCTGCAAGTGTATCGTCATTCGCTACAGGCCGCCAATCAGAAACTGCGCGAAGCCGAAGAGCGTTTATTGTCGCAAAATAAGGCGTTGGAACAACTATCCCTGTATGACCAACTGACCGAGGTCTATAATCGTTATAAACTCGATGAGGTGCTGACCGAACACACCGCATTGGCGGAACGCTATGCGCAGCCGCTGAGCATTGTGTTATTCGATTTGGATCATTTTAAAGCCGTCAATGATCGGTTTGGTCATTCCGTTGGGGACACCATTCTGCGGTTGTTTTGCCAGCAGGTACAGGCTAATATTCGCAAAACTGAATGTTTTGGGCGTTGGGGCGGCGAGGAGTTTCTACTCATCTGTCCGGCCACATCCATTGAAGAAGCCACCCGATTGGCCGAGCGCATGGTGACGGCAGTGCGCTGTGGAGAATACCCCATGAATGTTCGGCAAACGGCCAGTGCAGGTGTGGCTGCATATCAGCCAGGCGACACCGTAGAAGATTTAATCATCCGCTGTGACCGCGCATTATATCAAGCGAAACAAGCGGGACGAGATCGCGTCGTTGCTGCAGGCTTGTTTGACCATCAACCCTCCGATCAGCAGTGGCTTCCGGCTGTGAGAACCTCTAGAAAACCTTCACGATGACAACCAATACGTTCATACCCGCCAGCGGCTGGTTACGCTGGGCGACCGTAACCTTTGCCGCCTTAACGGTAGGCTTTCACCTCTGGGTGGCGTTTTCTGGCCTGATTCCTAATCTCACCACCCGTCCGTTGCACATGGCGTTTGCTGTGGCGTGGGTGTTTTTCTTTGGGGTAGCGATAGCTCAAGGCAGTGGTGGGCGTATCAGTGGCTGGATTATCGGTGCCATCGGCATTGCTGCCTGTGGTTATATTGTCTGGAACCGCCCCGAACTGGTGCGTCAATACGGTGCTTTAGACGGCTGGCTGCAACATGCTGTCGCCATCGTCCTGTTGCTGGTGGTGCTGGAGATGGCGCGGCGGGCGATTAAACTGGTGCTGCCCGCTGTGGCGGCGATTGTTCTGGCCTATGGGTTTTTGGGAGAACACCTGCCCGGTGCTTTTGGTCATGGCGGCATTCCTCTGGATTATTATCTGGGCACCTTGACCATTACCGAAGGGGGGCTGTGGGGGTCTTTAACTGGGATTTCAGTCGATACCATCAGCTTGTTCATCATTCTCGGTGCTACCATTTCCGCCGGACAGGCTGGAACCGGATTTATGGCGCTGGCGACCCAAATTGCCGGGCGTTTTCGCGCCGGAGCGGCGAAAGTCGCGGTGGTGTCCTCGGCGCTGTATGGCACGGTGTCTGGGGTCGCGGCAGCAAACACCGCCTCGACAGGCATGGTGACTATTCCCGCTATGATCCGTCGTGGCTACCCGCCTAAACTGGCTGCTGCGGTCGAGGCGGTGGCATCGACTGGTGGACAAATTATGCCGCCGATTATGGGCGCGGGTATTTTCGTCATGGCGGAGTTACTGCGCCAACCTTATGCAGAAATTATGGTGGCGGCGACTCTGCCTGCGGTGTTGTTTTTTGTCGCCGCTTGGGTTGGGGTGCACATGTTTGCCCTGCGCTATCATCTGGAAGGACTGCCACGATCAGAATTGCCTGGGTGGTCGGCGGTTGCTCTGACTGCGCCGTTTTTTATGGTGCCTTTCGGTATTTTAATCGGTTCGATTTTATTCACTAGCTATACCTTATCGTATGCAGCGGTATTTGCCACCGTCACGGCATGGCTGCTGTTGCTGCCCGACGACAACCTCAAGCCGTCACTGCGCGGTTGGCTGTTGCGCACGGAACAGGCGTTGGTGACCGGGGCACAACAGGTAGCGGTGATTGCTGCGGTCATTATCTGCGCGGGTATTATTGTTGGTGTGTTCAATATGACCGGACTGGGCGTTAAATTGACCTCGCTGATTTTATCGCTGTCCGGGGGCGAATTATGGGCCGTATTACTCCTCACCGGCCTAGCCAGCTTGGTGCTCGGTATGGAATTACCCACCACGGCGGCTTACATCATCTGTGTTGCGGTCGCCGGTCCGGCCTTGGTGGCCGTTGGCGTACCCGAACTTTATGCCCATCTGTTTGTATTTTGGTATGCTTTGTTATGTACCATTACCCCGCCAGTATGTGGTAATGTGTTCATTGCGGCAGGCATTGCCAAAACGCCGTGGCTACCCGTTGCGGGTACCGCACTGCGCTTAGGACTGGGGTTATTCGTAGTGCCTTTGGGTTTTATTATGAACCCTAGCTTATTGCTGTTGGCGACTGATCCGTGGCTGGCGGTTATGGCCGCGCTCAAAGTTGGCGTGGGCTTGGCTTTATTGGCCTATGCGGTGATTGGCGACGGTGATCACCCCGGGCGACAATTTTTGGCCTTGCCTGCAGGGCTGGCGATTATTTTCATCGCTGGATTTTGAATGGATTGCGACATTGTCATGAGTAAACAACCACCATCACCAGCATGAAGGCATCGTCTTCTCTAGTCAAAAACCTGTTGCTGCGCATTTTCTTGGTCACAGCAACCCTAGTGATCGCAATGGCGGCGTTCACCTATTACAGTGTGTTTTACCAAGAGAAACACACCATGCTGACTGACTCCCGCACTTGGATGGCTGAGCGAATGCGGGTGGATAACCAACTGCTGGCGTTGACCGAACACGATAGCGCCGCGATAGCTCGGCAACTGATGCAGTCTTCTGCCTCTGAATCTGATCAGCACGCGTTTTATTATCTGTTTACTGATTTTCTCGATGAGTTGACCACACCCTGGCTAAACGACCTGTATACGCAGGTACGGGAGCACAGCGAATCAAGTTCACAAGAGCCGCATCAAGTCCACACAGTGCCCAGCCGCGATGAGCTGCATTACTTACTGATCGGTGAATTTGCCACGCCCCCGGGGTTTTTGGTGTACCGCATTCCCATAGCCCCGAGCCATGATGCGGCGTATCGAGCCGCTCGTTCTCTATTGTTTAAAGGTCTAGTGATGTTGCTGGTCACCCTCATCGTGATATATTCCATGATGCGCTATTATTTTCAAAACCCGCTGCAACAGATCCGAGCCGCCATAGAGGCGGTATCGCGGGGAAATTACCGCACGGTGGTGGAGGGCAAGGTTGACTTGCCATTGGAATTGGACAATGAAATTGGCCTGCTTTCTAATGCAGTGTTAGACATGGCGGTCAATGTCAATGACACCCACACGACTTATCAACAAACCATTGTAGAGAGGACTAAAGCGTTACAGAGTGCAAATAAAGCCTTATATGCTGTTTACAGCTCTGAAAAAAGGCCGTAACTGTTTGAAAAAATTATAACACCCCACATTCCCATTATCAAAAACGCGGGAGTAGCGACTTATGGCAGCATTTGAGCATAAGACCCTGGACGACTGGAATACCTTGGCAAGTCGTGAACTCAAGGGTCGAGACCCTGACACATTGCAGCGCGAAACCCCTGAGGGGATTACCATTAAGCCGGTGTACACGGCTGCTGATCTGGAGGGCTTAGAGCAGGTCAATACCTTACCAGGTTTTGCTCCGTTTACCCGTGGTGTGCGAGCCACCATGTACACCGGGCGGCCGTGGACGGTGCGCCAATACGCCGGTTTTTCCACCGCTGAAGAATCCAATGCCTTTTATCGGCGTAATTTAGCCGCTGGGCAAACCGGGTTATCCGTGGCGTTTGATCTGGCGACCCACCGAGGTTACGATTCGGATCATCCACGGGTGATCGGTGATGTGGGTAAAGCTGGGGTAGCGATTGATTCCATCGCCGATATGAAAATCCTCTTCGACGGTATCCCACTGGATAAAATGTCGGTGTCCATGACGATGAACGGTGCCGTATTGCCAGTGATGGCCATGTACATCGTCGCTGCCGAGGAGCAGGGGGTCAGTCTCGATCAACTCTCGGGCACCTTGCAAAATGATATTCTCAAAGAATTCATGGTGCGCAACACTTATATTTATCCGCCGGAACCGTCGATGCGGATTGTGGCCGATATCATCGGCTATACCGCCACCCACATGCCGCGCTTTAACTCCATATCGATCTCTGGCTATCACATGCAAGAGGCCGGGGCGACAGCCGTGCAGGAGCTGGCCTTTACCTTGGCCGATGGGGTGGAGTATGTCCGTGCTGCCTTGTCCACCGGCCTGAAAGTCGATCAGTTTGCGCCGCGTTTATCGTTTTTCTTTGCCATTGGCATGAACTTTTTCATGGAAATTGCCAAGCTGCGCGCTGCTCGTACCCTGTGGGCGCAATTAATGCAGGAACAGTTCCAGCCCCAAGACGCCCGCTCACTGATGCTGCGCACTCATTGCCAAACCAGTGGCGTCAGTCTGACCAGCCAAGACCCCTACAATAATATTATTCGCACCACCGTTGAAGCTATGGCAGCCGCCCTGGGCGGTACTCAGTCGCTGCACACCAATGCCTTTGACGAAGCCTTGGCTCTGCCCACTGACTTCTCAGCGCAAATTGCCCGCAATACTCAATTAGTGCTGCAGGAAGAAACCGCCATCACCCAAGTAGTTGATCCACTCGGTGGATCATATTACATCGAAGCCTTGACGGCCTCCCAAGTCGCCGAGGCGCGTAAGCTCATTGGCGAAGTTGAGGAGCTGGGCGGCATGACCAAGGCGGTTGAATCTGGTATGCCTAAGCTGCGCATTGAAGAAGCCGCCGCTCGCCGTCAGGCTCGTATCGACCGTGGTCAAGAAGTCATTGTCGGGGTGAATAAATACCAATCCAGCACGGCTGGCGAAGTCGAGGTGCGTGCCATCGACAACACGGCAGTGCGTGAATCCCAAGTCCGGCGCTTGCAGCGGGTGCGGGCTGAGCGTGACGATACAGCCTGTGGTCGCGCTTTGGACGCGCTGACTCAGGCAGCAGAAAGTGGCCAAGGGAATTTGCTCGCTCTGGCAGTTGAGGCCGCGCGGGCACGCGCCACCGTGGGTGAGATTTCCGATGCCTTAGAGAAAATCTGGGGACGGCATCGGGCGGTGATTCGATCAATTTCTGGTGTGTACGGTTCGGCGTATGAGGGCGATGCCGGTTTTGACGCCATCCGCAAAGACATTGAAGCCTTTGCCGAAGAAGAGGGACGACGGCCACGGATGCTGGTAGTCAAGCTCGGTCAAGACGGCCATGATCGCGGGGCGAAAGTTATTGCGACGGCCTTTGCCGATTTGGGCTTCGATGTGGACATCGGTCCGCTGTTCCAAACCCCAGAAGAAGCTGCCCGCCAAGCCGTCGAAAGCGATGTGCATGTGGTGGGTATTTCCAGCCAAGCAGCCGGACATCAGACGCTAGTACCGGCGTTGATTGCCGCGCTGAAAGCCGAAGGCGCGGAAGATGTCGCCGTGATCTGCGGCGGAGTGATTCCACCACAAGACTATGCCATGTTGCGTGAAGCGGGGGTGGCGGCCATTTATGGGCCGGGCACCAATATTCCGGTGGCCGTCGGTGAGGTCTTGGCATTGATTCGTAGCCGCCATCTAGCGGCCTAATTGAGTGTAACCATGAAAGAAATTGTTGCTGAGTTAGATCGTAAACGCGCCGCCGCCCGTTTGGGCGGCGGGCAGAATCGGATTGATAAACTCCATGCCAAAGGTCGGTTAACCGCTCGTGAGCGGATCGACTTATTGCTGGACAAGGGCAGTTTTGAAGAGTGGGATACCTTTGTTGAACACCGTTGCACCGATTTTGGCATGGAACAGCGGGCTATACCCGGTGACGGGGTGGTGACCGGTTACGGCACCATTAATGGCCGCTTAACCTTTGTGTTCAGCCAGGATTTTACGGTTTTCGGTGGGTCATTATCCGAAGCTCACGCAGAAAAAATCTGTAAAATCATGGATCATGCCATTCGAGCGGGCGCGCCGGTGGTGGGCCTGAATGACTCGGGAGGGGCGCGGATTCAAGAGGGTGTTGCCTCGTTGGCCGGTTATGCGAATGTGTTTCAGCGCAATGTGATGGCCTCGGGCGTGGTGCCGCAGATTTCCATGATTATGGGGCCCTGTGCGGGTGGTGCCGTGTATTCGCCCGCCATAACCGATTTCATTTTTATGGTCAAAGACAGCTCTTATATGTTTGTCACTGGCCCGGAAGTGGTCAAAAC
>PWUP01000300.1 GCA_003562535.1 Gammaproteobacteria bacterium
GATAGCGGGCATAGTCGAACACTCCGGATAAATGGGCGATATTAAACTCGCCCGGACGGCTGGTGCGCACTCGAGCCAGATATTCGTCCGCACCCCCAAACGTGCCATCGACGACATTAATACCCGTCTGTTCGGTGTAGGCATTAAAGGCGTATTGACGAAAGGCTTGAGACACCACTCCCCCCCAGCCATCAAACCGCACTTGAGTGACCTGCGCCTGGGCTTGACGACTCAGCAGACCCAAGGGGGCGCTGACCAGGCCCGCACTGAGACCCGCCATGCCAAGGATGCGCAGAAATGAGCGGCGATCCAGTTCGCCGTTGCGGTAGCGTTGCAGCAATACATTGTAACGGTCAGTATTATTCATCTTTCACTCCTCAATGATGCCCCTAGGGCGTGGATTATTGACAGGAAACACTCTAAGCATTTAAGCGCCTGGCCAGAGCGCGGGCTAAGGCCATGCCCAGCAGTGGGAACGCTACGGTGATCAACACCATAGTGGTTCCCAACGCATTAATTTCCGGGCTGATTGAATGCCGTAACATAGCAAATAACTGAGTCGGCACGGTTTCGATGCCGCCGGGCTTCCAAAACAGCGTACCGGTGATGTCGTCAAAGGAAATGGTGAAGCTGAATAACAGTCCAGCCAGAATCGCGGGCAGTAACAACGGCAACGTGACTTGCAAAAAAGTCTGCACGGGGTTAGCGCCTAGACTTAAGGCGGCTTCTTCGTATTCGCGGCGAATGCCCACCAAGCGTGCCTGCACCACTAAAATCACAAACGGCAAGGTGAAAATCACATGCCCCATCAGCAGCATGAGAAAACTGCGCGGGAGATTGAGAAACTGCATAAACAATAACAGCGCGACCGCCAGCACCACTTCAGGAATCAAAATCGGCGCGACCATCGCGGTGGAAATCAGCCGTTTGCCGGGAAACTCATAGCGCACAATGGCCAGGGCCGCCAGCACCCCCAAAGTGGTGGCAATGAGGCTGGTCAGTAGCCCCAGTAACAGCGAGACTTGGAACGCCCGCACAATGGCTTCGTTTTCCCATAAGGCGATGAACCAGCGTAAGGAAAACCCCTGCATCGGGAAACTGCCGAATTGCGCCGGATTGAATGCCAGCAGCATCACCACCACAATCGGCGCAAACATAAAGATATAAACCAGCGCAGTGGCCCAGCGGATCACATTCCAGCCGATCATGGTCTATCCCCGGAAACTTTTGGCAATTTGATCAAACCCCATAAAGCGGGTGTAGGTCAACACCACCGCACCCAATACCATCAATAACACCAGCGATAATGCGGAACCCAGCGGCCAGTTAAGCTGGGTGATAATGGCCTCAAACACCAGATTAGCAAACATGGCATCGCGCGGCCCACCGAGAATCATCGGCGTGATGTAGGTACCGGCACCGAGGACAAAACACAGCAAACTGCCGGCTGCCAGACCGGGAACCGATAAGGGCAAGGTGACTTCGCGAAACGCCTGCCAGTTGGTGCAACCCAGCGACTTGGCCGCATCGGTGAGATTGCGGTCGATACCATCAAGGCTGACGTAAATATTGAGAATCATGAACGGCAACAGAAAATGCACCAGCCCCAGAATCACCGTGGCTTCGTTATACAGCATGTGTAACGGGGCGCTGATGATACCCAGCCATTGCAAGAGTGCATTCACCGCCCCCGATACGCCAAGAATATTGATCCACGACATGGTGCGGATGATGTAGCTGATCCAAAACGGCAGCAATAAGAGCAATAGCAGGAAGGCTTTATGGCGGATCTGGGTATGAACGATGAAATACGCGGGGATGTAACCCATCACGATGCACACTAGGGTGGTGATGGCGGCAATTTTAATCGTTTGCCAGAGAATATAACGGTAGAAGGGATCGGTGAGGACTTCTTGCCAATTGTCGAGGTAGAACCCGACTTGTTCGTCACCGACTGCGGTACGCAGCCAAAACGAATAGACCACAATAAAACAGGTCGGGATCACCATCAATAAGGTGACCGCACTGAGTGCAGGCGTGAGTAAAATCCACGGCCTGCGGCGTTCGACCTCAGCAGCAGTCGCCGTCATCAGTATCCCCCATATTGGGTAGTATTGAACGGTACATGGTTTTTAGTTTAGCAAACCCACGGCAATATGAAAGCCTTTTAACTCACCGCTTAATAATCCCCCCAGATACTGCTAGGCTAATACACTGTTTATCACTGGTGCAAGATTAGGCTATGCAACTGCAACTGTCCACCTGGCAGGAAATTCAACAACGTCTCACTCACGATGTCGGCATCCTCATACCCATTGGCTCGACCGAGCAACATGGGCCAACGGGCTTGATCGGTACCGATGCCATTTGTCCCGAGGTCATCGCCCGAGGCGTCGGCGACCAGCATGATGTATTGGTCGGCCCCACACTTACCCTGGGCAGTGCCCAACACCATCTGGGGTTTACCGGAACCATCACACTGCGCCCCAGCACCCTGCTGGCCGTCGTGCGTGATGTGGTGCAGTCACTGGCGCATCATGGCTTTCGGCGGATTTTATTTCTCAACGGCCACGGTGGCAATGTGGCGACGGTCAATGCCGCATTCAGTGAGGTTTACGCCGATATCAGTTGGCGCGGCGGGGTTGCACCGCACTGCCATATCAGCAGTTGGTGGCAAGGCCCTCGCGTGGTACGGCTGCGCAAGCAGCTCTATGGTGACAACGAAGGCGATCATGGCACTTGCAGCGAAATCTCCATGACCCAATACGCCTACCCTGAGTCGATCAAACACAGTCCGCTACAAGGCAGAGCGCCCGCTTACAGCGGCATTTTCGATGCCCATGATTATCGCCAACGTTATCCAGACGGGCGGATTGGCTCTGATCCGCGATTATGCTCGCCTGAACACGGTCAACAGTTGTTCGCAGCCGCCGTTGCCGATGTGGCAGACACGTTCGCGCGCTTTAATACGGCCAAACCTACGGCAATGGACACCAACGCCGGATAACTGGCTGCTAAAACTCTAAGTACAGGAAAGCCCTGTTCCTAAAAACCTAAACAAAGTTGCTCAGGATGGTTTTTCGGTAATTCGCTCTCCGTTGATAACACCCTTGCGGGCGAGCAACTGGAGTCCGGGTTGAGCAGTCCCAACCGAATGGC
>PWUP01000304.1 GCA_003562535.1 Gammaproteobacteria bacterium
GCTGCTCACTCCCCCGCCGGGCAAAGGCCAGCCCAATCAGCGGGTGGTGTGTGTGGATAACGACAGTCCCTGGATAGGAGAGCACGCTGAACTGGATTTTTTTGCCGACGGGCAACCCACTGCGGCCGTTCAAGAAGTGATCGATTTTCTCGGTGAGATCGGCAAACACTATGTGATGACTGAACGTGCGGTCGGCGGCCTCAACCAAGCCGGTTTACTGACGCCGTGGCAACTGAACAGTGCTCAAGGTGAGCAGATCAAGGGTCTGCTCCGACTCGACGAAGCCAAACTCAACACCATTGATCGTGATGCCTTATTTGAACTGCATCGGCAGGGTAGTTTAGCCGTCGGCTATGCCCAAGCTCTGAGTACCCAGCAACTGCCCCGCTTGCAGGCACTCGCCCAAGCGCATGACCAGCGCCAACCATCCATCGATTTAGACCAATTATTCGATGGCGATGGTGACAGCCTGTTTAAATTTGATTGAATGTTCAGCACGATAGTGTGCGGTGCGTACTTTACTACCACCTCATGTTGAGACCTTGTAGGTTGGTTGGGCTGACGGGCGTCAACCCAACCTACGCTGCTTTAATCAAAAATATCTCTTGGATTCACCTGATTGATAACGGTGATACTGGGTCGAGTCGCTAAATAGGCTAGAGCAGCATCTCGTGTACGAACACCCGAGTCAACCCCAGAGACGATTTTCTGCGCGGCTTGGTATACCGGATCTTGTGCGAGTGAAGCTGGGTCAAGCGCGTCAGTATCGGAGCGCAAATTAGCGGCTGTGCCCAAGGTGACGCTGAATTGTAGGCCAACTTGCGCTCGGTGAATCAGCCGATTTTTGCGTAATAGCGCGTCAGTATGTTCTGCGGGACTTAATTGTCCCGAAGCTAACAGCTCATCAAGTTGCCGTTCGCTGAGAGTGAGCAAGCCGAAGATAAAGTCGGCTACAAACTCTGGACGGCTGAGTGCATTGGACTGCAGTTGCTCTAGCCAAAATTGCCGACCATCGGCATCTGGCGGAGCACCGGCCACGTTGAGATAAATGGCGCGAATAAAATCGCTGTCACTCAGACCCGCGTAGAGAGCCGCAAAACTGGGATGGGTCGCGAAGCCATCGGCAAGATCGCGCATCAGCGCATTGGCCGTTAAACCGGCATTGAGTGCATGAGATTCCCAGAACAGCAGCCCAGCATAGTCCGGTGCACGATCAAAAAAGGCCGCATAAGAAGCGGCAATGGCTAAGGCCAGAGGATAGGGGCGCGCGGAGTCGCCCAATGACTTGTCCGGAGAGGCAATGGTGAGTTCGTCTGCATTGGGGGTAGCCGCTGAGGCCGTGTGGCGTAAAGTGGTGCCCATCTGGTCAAGATCCAGCACCGGAGTCAGGCGTAAGGTGCCGACGATACCTGAATTCATCGCATTTTGGTTGAGGCCATAGATCAATACCCGCAGATGTCCAGGTTCGATAATACCCGTTTTCAGGTTTTTCCTAGCCTCGCTCGCCACAGCACCGGTTTGCCCTTGTAGCGTTGTAAACATACTGGGGTCATAGTAAATCTCGCTGGTCAAGGCCGCAATCGATTTTCCTGCCGTATCTAATACCAGATCGATCTCAAGCGCCCCGTTGACCTCACGCGGGGCACTCAATACTAGACTCGGCTCCGAACGCCGGGCTGAGCGCAGCACGCCCGGCACAGCACTGGCTGTTGGCGGATTAAGATGATTGTTGACAACCGTTTGCAGATCATTAGCACCTACAGTATTTAGATCAAGAGTGGGCGTAGGCACTTTCATACAGCGTGGGTACGGCGGCGGTTGAAAAAACGTTAGCGGCACCGCTTGTACCTCAGCAAGCTGCACTGTACCGCTGCAATCACAATCCCCAACTAAGGTATTGCAGGGACGGCGAACCACAACATTGCCCGTCAGTCCTTCAATAAGCACCGAGCGATTGTTGGTGTTAACCGCAGTGGTGTCGTGCTGGGTAATCACCAAGTTTTTCGACGGCCCTGGTGGATCGTCATCTACTTTGCCTAATTGGTCTGGAGGTATGGCAAACACCAGGTGGGCTACCACGGTACCATCGACAATAGGCACCAGCATGGAGACATCCTGGAATAGGAGCAGCTCAATTTGCCCTGGCGTTGCAAGACGCTCCCCAGGTGCTGGAGACACCTCAACACCCGAGGGATAGCCAGAGACACCCGAAGGATTCCAAACAATATCCACATAGTCCAGCTCATCGGGATCATACTGCAGCACGCTGGAAAACGCGGCGATGTTCGTCCCAGTCACAACAGGATTATTGCGTAGAATGACATTAATCACCATTATGGCCGAATTGTTGTCCAGCGCGACCACCTCGGGGTCAATTTCTACCTGCGGATAGCGCAGTTCCAGCGCAGGCACCTCGGTGGTTGCTCCTTGATCGAGTCGGGCAACAAATTGATTGGAGACTCTGCCGAGTCCAGGTGCCCCTTGTGTGAGACCTGCGGGGAAATCGTCAGACTCCGTATTACCCGCCATAAAAATGTTTCTAATTGGCGGTTGCATCCCCACTGGAGCAGGGGGAGTGGCTAAAGCAACGATCCTATCACTGTCGGTTCCCCCAAAAAATGAGGCGTTCAGCAAACGCTGGCCTTGGGGATCTAAACGGATCACAAAGCCATCACGATTGCCCGCATAGAAAAATTGTGCGGCATTAACCACAGGAAAATTATTCGACTGGGTTTCGCCAGCGACATGAATATAACGTTGGCGAAAACCGGCATCGCTTTGGTCTACAGCAATCGCATGAGCTTGGTCATCCCCCAAACCACCCAGGTGGGTTGAGAAATGCAAAAAACGGCCAAACTTATCCAATTTGCTAATAAACGCCGCATTATTACCGGGATGTTTGGGATAGAGGGCGTTCTCGATGGGAAAGTCGTCGGTTGAATTGGTGTAACCGCTAATCAGTAGATGGCGGTCTTGATCCAAGACCATAGCGGTGATGAAGTCATTGCGTGATCCCCCAAAATAGGTGGAAAACACCAACTCTTGCCAATCCGGCGCGATGTGGGTGATAAAGCCGTCGGTGCCACCAGCATTCTCGTCTTGCAGGGCATTTTTGACCGGGAAATTTGGCGAGGCGGTAATGCCGGCTAAATAAATA
>PWUP01000303.1 GCA_003562535.1 Gammaproteobacteria bacterium
AGCGCATGTTTCGCGTGGCGCAAACCCTGCCGGTGACGGTGGTGGCCCCCGTGCCCTGGTTTCCCGGACAGGGCTTACTGCGGCGTTGGCGTCCCTACTATCGCCCTGCGGTGCCCTATCATGAAGTCCAACAGGGCATCACCGTGTATCACCCCAGATTTCTTTCCATTCCCCGTTGGTTGAAATTCACCGATGGCTTCTTTGAGGCGCTGTCCAGCCTGGCTTTGCTGCGGCGCTTACACCGCCAGGGTAGGCTGGACATTCTCGATGCGCATTTTGTGTACCCGGATGGGGTCGCTGCTTGGTTGCTGGCTCGCTGGTTGGGCGTGCCGCATACCATTACCCTGCGTGGCACCATTCTGCGGATTTCCCGCACTCGGCTGCGCCGCTGGTTAGCTCAGCGGGCTATGCGTTCGGCAGCGCGAGTGTTTTCAGTGGCGGACTCACTGCGCCAGACGGCCATCAGCATGGGTATTGCGCCCGATCAGGTGCAGGTGGTGGCCAATGGCATTAATCTGCAACTCTTCCAGCCGCAAGATCGCCAACAGTGTCGCGCTGAACTCGGCATTGACCCAGAGGCGACGGTCTTGATTACGGTCGGCGCTTTGAATGAGCGCAAGGGTTTTCATCGGGTCATCGAGCAAATGCCCGCCTTGGTGCAGTGGTTTCCCAAGCTGGTGTATCTGGCCGTCGGTGGTGAAAGCCCGGACGGTGATTTAGGCCGCTTACAGCGCCTGGCCGAGCAGTATGGGGTCAGTGAACGGGTGATATTTACCGGTCAGCAAGCGCCAGAGCGGTTGAAATTTTATTACTCTGCGGCGGATTTATTTGTCTTGCCTACCCGGTTTGAAGGGTGGGCGAATGTGTTTCTCGAAGCTGCTGCCTGTGGCTTACCCACCGTGACCACCCAAGTGGGTGGCAATGCGGAGGTGATTAATTCGCCAGTGCTGGGGCGTTTAGTGCCCTATGGCGATGGCGAAGCTCTGCGCCAAGCGATTATCCAAGCCTTGGATACGACTTGGGATCGCGAGGCGATTATTGCTTATGCCCGAGCGAATGCCTGGGAATGTCGGATTCCAGAATTGCTGGCGGCTTTTGAACGCATTGCTGCCGACCGCGATGTGACGAGCACATAACAGTATCTCACGGATCTGCTTGGAAGTACGGTCAGGCAAACAGCCTCAGTCATCTTTTGACATGCAGTTTGGCCGACAGAGCCTCCGCCCTTATAGCCGCTGGGCCACGCTACCCGCCACCGGGCTTGCCATTGTTCGTCAAAAGCGTGCATAGTGCCCCCTTCAGCACAGTCCTAATTCACGGTACACTAACTCATCATGCTTAATAGTGAGGACAATAGTTATGTTGTGGCGTCATCGATTAGCACCCATGTCTCTGATCGGAATAGTGTTGCTGACGCTGACTACGGTCGTCAATGCCGCCAGTCCACAGGTCTTGCAATTAAGCGCTGCCGAGGCGTTTGAGCGGGCGCAACAAGGTGAGTTGATCATTATCGACATCCGCCAGCCGCAGGAATGGCGGCAAACCGGAGTCGCTCAAGGTGCTCAGCGGGTCAGTATGTATCATCCCGAAGGGGGACAAGGCTTGGTGCGCGATCTGCTCCGCGCTACTGGGGGGCAAACCGATGCGCCGATTGCCCTGATTTGCCGTACCGGCAACCGCAGCAGCCAGTTGCAGCAGGCGATGTTGGACTATGGGTTCACCCAAGTCCATAATATTGCCGAAGGCATGGTGGGCAGCACAGCAGGTCCAGGTTGGTTAGGACGCGGATTACCCGTAGAACCTTGCCCACGGTGTTGATCAGGCGCTAAGGACGAAAACGGTAATGCGAGACCCCCCATTCTTCGCCGTGGCGGTAACCGAACAATTCGGCACAGGCGAGGAAAAACACCTGCCAGCGATGGAACCATAGGCGGGCTTCGGTCTCGCTGCCGTAAGTGTCGCGGAAAATCGCCAAGATGGCCTCACGATGGCGATAGTGGTTGCTCAGCCAAGCTTCGCAGGTTTTTTGGTAATGCTGGCCATTGAGGTGCCATTGATCATCGAGTCGCAAATTCTGCTGAAAGCGCGGTAATAGGTCGCGTGAGGGCATCAATCCGCCGGTGAAAAAGTATTTCGCCATCCAGTCATCGTCGCTCTTGGTTTCAAAGGGATAGGCGTATTGACGGTGGCTGAATACATGCACAAACAGCGCCCCATCGGGTTTCAGCCAAGCGGCGATACGCGCTAATAGCTCGCGATAATTGCGCATGTGTTCAAACATTTCTATGGAAACCACCCGATCAAATTGTTGATCAGTCGAGAAATCATTCATATCGGCGGTGATGACGCTGACATTGGTCAGGTCACGCTCAGCGCACATTCGTTCGATGTGATGCCGCTGTGGCGCGGAGTTGGAGACGGCAGTGATGGTTGCGCCGGGGTACTGTTCAGCCATCCACAGCGTCAACGAACCCCAACCGCAGCCCAACTCCAGAATTGTTTGCTTATCCTCCAGCGCAGCGCGTTCGGCGGTTAACTGCAACATGGAGACTTCGGCATCATCGAGACTGTTTATGCCCTCAGGCCAGTAGCAGGCACTGTATTTCATGTGCCGCCCCATGATATGCCGAAAAAATTCTGGCGGGACTTCATAATGCTGCTCATTGGCCTTGTCAGTGTGCAAGGCAATCGGGCCGGCTTCTAATTCGGCTTGAAACTGTTCCAGTGTCGGTTGCTGCGGATCAGCCTGGCTGCGCAGGCGTTGTTTTAACAGTTGACGAATCCCGATGCGGATCAGCGTTTCTGGGATCATTCCGCGTTCCATAGCGGCAATTGCAAGTTTTAACATGACTGCTCCAAAAATACAGGGCGGTTAAACCGCCGTGGGTGTATGACCGTCATAGCGCTGAGCCAGCCACAGCAGAACCGGCATGGCAACAGCCCACACCACGGCAAGCGCCAAAAGACCCTGCCAGTGGGGTTCGGTGAACTGCATACCGCCAAACCCGGCTCCGAGATAATAGGCCGGGGGAGCCAGCAGCGCACCGGCTAGCGCGGCGATAGCCTGCCGACCGCGTAACCAGCGCAGACTGACATTCAGCAAGGTCGCAAACTGAATCCACATAGCGATAATCCAGTGCGGGGCCACTCCAGCAATGAATGTGCCTTGCGGATAGACCACGACGCCCAGCATCACCGGCAGGCTGTCCAGTACCAAACCCAGCAGAGCCGCCCAAGCCAGTAACGGCCATTCCCGCCGTGGCTGCGGGGTAAGTGCCAAGTGCAGGCTGACCACGCTTAAAGCGACGGCTGTGCCTATCCACGGCCACTGCGAGCCACCCGCAATTACACAGGCAAACCAGCCGATTTCAAAAGCAATAATATTAATCAGCAGGCGTTTAACCCGAGGGGAAAGAGTCGGCATGGTGAGGTGACCTGAGCAGCCGCCCGCTTAACCTAAGGCCGGAACCAGTGGTGCACGGCGGTTAAACGGTTTGCTCAACAGCAATTGTGCCGTGCCGATGGCGCGTTCAGTGAACCCGCCTTCGCAATAACATAAATAGTATTCCCACATACGGATGAATTGCTCGTCGAAGCCTTGTTCACGGACTCGGTCGAGGTTATCACGGAAACGCTCACGCCAGTGTTGTAAGGTCAAGGCGTAGTGCGGGCCGATGTCTTCCAAATGGAATAAGCGCATATCAGTGACTCGGGTGAGCGAGCCACATAATGTGGTGATCGACGGGATAAAGCCGCCGGGGAAGATGTATTTCTGGATAAAATCCACCGCCCGCCGTGCTCGGTCGTATTCCTGATCCATAATGGTAATGGCCTGCAATAACATTAAACCATCTTCTTTCAATAGTTTATTGCAGGTGTTGAAATAGGTATCCAGATACTCATGGCCAACCGCCTCGATCATCTCAATCGAGACCAGCTTATCGTAACGGCCTTCTAAGTCACGGTAGTCTTTCAGCAGCACGGTGATCTGCGATTCAAGTCCGGCGGCGGCGATGCGTTCGCAGGCCAGACGATGCTGCTCTTTGGAGATGGTGGTCGTGGTGACTCGACAGCCGTAATGACGCGCCGCATGCAGAGCAAACCCACCCCAGCCGCTGCCAATTTCCAGTACATGATCGCTGGGTTGTAGATCCAACTTGCGACAAATGCGCTCTAACTTAGCAACGGAAGCTTCATGCAGCGACATTTCCGGGCGTTCAAATACCGCACTGGAGTACATCAGCGTTTCATCAAGAAACAGCCGATAGAATTCATTGCCCAGATCATAGTGTTGGGCGATATTGTCACGGCTGCCATCGCGGGTGTTACGCCGCTGGCGGTGCGCAGTGCGGAACAGCCACATGGCCAGCTTGACCGGACCGTGTTCCAAACCATTCAATACTCCACGATTGCGCACAAATATCCGCATCAATGCGGTTAAATCATCGCAACTCCATTCCCCCGCCATATAAGCTTCGGCAACGCCAATACTGCCGCGCAATGCAAGCCTTCGGTACGTGTTATGGTCGTGCATATAGACATTGGCGGTGAGCGGGTAAGCCTCGGTGGCTTGACCAAACGGATACCGCTGCCCGTCAGCTTCATGAATGATAACGCAACCTTGTTGCAATCCGGCCAGGCGGTTGAACACCAAACGCCGCAATAGACGTAACCCTAAGCGATCTTGCTCAACCGATTGGGCGGACGGAATGACCGATGCCGATTCTCTCATTGGTTTACTGTTCCACTGGCTTTGTGATCGTAAAATGGAACGCGCTTAAGCCATAAGCGTAATGCCTGCCAATAAATTCCCCACGCTACTCGCACAGTCATGGGCGGGTAGCGTACCAGCACCCCAGCCAAGTTGGTGGGGTTAATTTCCCGACGGTGCAGCGCCAACGTGGCATCAAAAGGGCAATCGCCGTCTTTTAAAAGCCGCAGATGCACGCCTAGACGCTCTCCCGGCTCGTTGCCACGCCAATGATAGCGCATAGCCATCGGCATAAAGGGGGATACATGCATATCCTTATCAAAGTAATATTCATGGCGGCCATCAGCTAAGCGCCCGTTATGTAAAACATAGCTATGACTTTCGTGCCAAGGGGTATTGGTTACCTCGGCCACTAAGCTGTCTACCTGTTCGCCACGCTCATCGAAACAATAATAAATGCTAATCGGATTGATGCAATAGCCGTAATAGCGCAAATTGGTTAATAAGCGGATAGGACCTGTCGGTCTCTGGCCGGTGTGGTGCTGGACGTGGTCACGTACACAGTCGGCTAAGGGGCGGGCGGGATCTCCCAGATAATCACTGCGCCGAAACCAAGCCAGTGCGGGGCGGTGAGCTGACCACAACCAGTAAGGTTGGAACACCGTATCCAACTCATCAAGATCCAGATACAGCATGAAGACCGCATAACGGAAATGATGCGGCCGAGGTTGCCAGCGGCGGTGACCTAGATAACCCTGATAAATGGCGCTATGCATAATGACTGTTCGGATGTTGTGGCTGAATTAGTGCGCAGTACCTAAGTGTTCAATAACTCGCAGGGCGCTGACCACACCGTCTTCATGGAAGCCATTCCCCCAATACGCGCCGCAGTACCAAGTGCGCTGGACTCCGTTAATGTCAGCATGGCGTGCTTGAGCCGCCACAGCCGCTGGAGTGAACAGCGGATGCTGATAACGCAAGCGCGCCAGCACTCGATTGGGATCGATAGCCGAGTCATGGTTAAGTGTCACGCAGAAGGTCTCAGGACTGTGCAAACCCTGAAGTATATTCATATTGTAGGTGACTGTCATCGTCTGCTGTAAACTTTTATCTTGCAAATGATAATTCCAAGCAGCCCACGCTAAGCGCCGCCGAGGCAATACACGAGTATCGGTGTGTAATACGACGGAGTTATCTTGATAAGCAATGCTGCCCAATACCTCGCGTTCGGCGGGCGAAGGATCAGCCAGCATGCGCAGTGCCTGATCGCTGTGAGCGGCGATAATCACTTGGTCAAAATAAGCGGTTTCACCGTCAGCTAAGGTGAGTTCCACTTGATCAGCCAAGCGGCGGATCTGCTGCACCGGGCAGTTGACCCGGATGCGATCACGCCACGGGGCGGTGAGCTTGCGTACATATTCGCGTGAACCGCCCTGAATGACGCGCCACTGCGGGCGCTGGTTGACGCTTAATAAACCGTGGTTTTTAAAAAAGCGAATAAAATACTCGGCAGGCATGGTCAGCATATACCGCGGATCAGCCGACCAAATCGCCGCACCCATAGGAATGATATAGTGTTCGATGAAAAACCGGCTATACCCTTCACGGGTAAGATAATCGCCTAAGCTCAGCTCCGGTTGTTGGCCTAATAATTGGGGCGCTTGGCGGTTGAAACGCACAATGTCGCTAATCATCCGGTAGAATGAGGGGCGTAACAGATTGCGTCGTTGCGCAAACAGCGTATTCAGATTATTGCCATTATATTCTAAGTCAATGTCGGGGCACGACACGCTGAAGCTCATGGTCGTGGGCTGAGAAGCCACACCAATCTGGTCGAGCAGGGCAATAAAGTGAGGGTAGGTCCAGTCGTTAAAGACAATAAACCCGGTATCAATCGCGTAGCACTGGCCAGCAATCTCCACATCCAGCGTATGGGTGTGGCCACCAATCCAGTCATTGGCCTCAAACACACTGAGTTGATGGTCACGGTACAGGTGATGGGCCGCGACCAGTCCGGAAATCCCCGTACCCACAATGGCAATATTCATGGAGCCGCCTGACTAACTGCAATGACCGACAGCAGTATGGCGTTTTAGCCGTTTAGGTTCTGAGTGCGGGTGGGTCACATCGGCACCGAAAGGTAGCCGGGTAATGACCCGATGTTGCAACAGCATATCACTCAGCCGTGATGCCGACTCATCTGGAGCATGCGCCGATCTATCGACCATACATTCGCTGTCTTCACTCGATAACATAGAATAGGCTGGCCACTGGGATGCGGCCATAACAGAATGGTCAGCCTGATCGGCAGCGCTGGCTTGGATACTGAACAGCAAGCCGATAACCGCAGCGCTTGATTGTACTATTCGAATCATGATGGTCACCTGTATATATAAACGTGTTAGATGGGACAGATTGCTATACTCTATCACGATAAACCAACAGCTTAGGAGTTAAACATTAGCAACACGATAATGTTTGTATAACTATTTTATACAAACCCTGTGCAAATGCAAATTTTTCTTGTGAGGATTGACGACCGGATGACTGCCTATGTCCCTTGCCATTGTCCATAGCCGTGCCGCGCTCGGTGTTCAAGCCCCGCCGGTACAAGTCGAAGTTCACCTAGCTAATGGTCTGCCGGGTACCACCGTAGTCGGCTTGCCGGAAACCGCAGTTAAGGAAAGCCGAGATCGAGTGCGAGGGGCGATTACCAACAGCCGGTTTGAATTTCCGATACGCCGGATTACAGTGAATCTGGCGCCAGCGGATTTACCCAAGGAAGGGGGCCGCTTTGATCTACCGATTGCCTTGGGAATTTTGGCCGCCTCTGGACAAATTCCAGCCGCCGCTTTGGCGCATTACGAATGTTTGGGTGAACTGGCATTAGGCGGGGAGCTGCGCGGGGTACGCGGAGTGTTACCCGCCGCGCTCGCTTGCCGGGATCAGCAACGGCAATTGCTGATTGCTCAGGATAATGCCGCAGAAGGCGCACTGGTAGCGGATTTAGCAGTGTATGGTGCAGAGCATCTATTGGATGTGTGTCAGCATCTGCGCGACGGTCATACGCTATTGCCACAGACGAGTGCGCGACCTGAAGGCATACGGCCTGTTGTAGCCGATTTGGCCGAAGTCCGTGGCCAGCATCATGCCAAGCGTGCCTTAGAAGTGGCCGCCGCTGGTGCGCATAATTTATTGTTTGTCGGCCCACCCGGTACCGGTAAAACCATGCTGGCCAGTCGCTTACCGGGGATTTTACCGCCGCTCAATGAGGCCGAAGCGATGGCCAGTGCCGCGATTGCCTCAATCAGTCGTCAAGGCTTAATGTTGGAACAATGGGGAATCCGGCCATTTCGCAGTCCGCATCACACGGCTTCTGCGGTGGCTCTGGTCGGCGGTGGCAGTCAACCCCGTCCAGGAGAAATTTCCCTAGCGCACAGTGGGGTATTATTTCTCGATGAGCTGCCGGAATTCAGCCGCCAGGTGCTCGATGTGCTGCGCGAACCGCTGGAGTCCGGTCGAATCACTATTTCTCGCGCGGCTCGCCAAGCGGAATTTCCGGCTCAATTCCAATTGGTCGCGGCCATGAATCCCTGTCCCTGTGGGTATCTGGGCGATGAGGAGCGAGCCTGTCGCTGCTCCAGCGAACAAGTCCGCCGCTATCGAGCGCGGGTTTCTGGGCCGTTATTAGACCGCATTGATTTACACGTTGAAGTCCCACGTTTACCGTATCGAGCACTGCGCAGCGTCAACCGTGAAGAATCCACTGCCGTGGTGCAGCAGCGGGTGATCATTGCTCGCGAGCGCCAATTAGCTCGCGCGGGTAAACCCAATGCCCTGCTCGGCCCGCGCGAAATCGAACGTGACTGCCGCCTCACGGATGCGGATCACAATTTATTAGAACGCTTTATGAGCCAGTTGAGTTTATCGCCACGCGCCTATCATCGGATTCTACGAGTGGCGCGAACCATTGCAGACCTAGCCGCCGAGCCGCAGATCGGAACCGCGCATCTGAGTGAGTCCATCGGATACCGAGCGTTAGATCGCGGTACGGCCCACCGCTAATCTTAGCTAATGAAGATTATAAGGCTTTGACGAATACCTTCGAGGCGCGCTGCCAGTTGTAGCAGTGTTGCCGTCCCACGGGTAACTCGCCGACGGCGCTGGGTTGAAAACCGCGCTCTTGAAACCAGTGGGCGGTGTGGGTGGTGAGCACAAACAGTCGTTGCAAGCCGTGTTGGCGAGCCAAGGTTTCGATCCGCTGCAACAGCCGATCGGCGCGTCCGCCATTGCGGTATTCAGTGGCGACCACCAAACAAGCCAACTCACCGATGCGTTCTGCGGTGAACGGGTAGAGGGCAGCGCAGCCGATCACCGTGCCATCGCGCTCTAACACCTGAAACTGCTGAATTTCGATTTCTAATAATTCCCGAGAACGCCGTGCCAGTATGCCGGCTTGCTCCAGCGGTTGGATTAAGGCCAATATCCCGCCGACATCGTCAATAGTTGCGGCTCGCAGGGTCTGATACCCATCGGCGCTGAGCAATGTACCTACCCCATCACGGGTGTACAGTTCCCGCAGTAAGGCGCCGCGCCGATCTTGGCGCAGTAAATGCACTCGGCGCACTCCAGCACGGCAGGCGTCCAAGGCATGGCGGACATGATCACGCACAGTAGGCGTTAGGCAGGGAGGATCGGCATTGACCAAGCGTTCGGCTTGTGCCGGTTCCAATTCGCGAATCAACTGCCCGTCAGCGTCTCGTAAATCATCGCCTTCATACAACAATAGCAGTTTATCCGCTCGTAAAGCTGAGGCGGTGGCCGTAGCGACTTCTTCAGCAGCCAGATTAAAAACTTCACCCGTGGGGGAATAGCCTAAGGCTGACAACAGGACAATCGCACCATTATCCAGACTGTGGCGAATGCCCAGATGATCAATGCGCCGTACCGTGCCGGTAAAACCATAATCGACCCCGTTGCGCACCCCCAGAGGACGAGCACTGACAAAATTCCCCGATACCACGCGCAACCGAGCGCCATACATAGGCGAATGGGCCAGCCCCATGGATAACTGCGCTTCGATTTGCATGCGGGTTTCACCCACTGCCGCCTTGACTTCGGGTAACGCCGCTTCATCCGTGATGCGCAGACCCGCGCTGTAGTGGGAACGAACCCCGGCCATACAGAGTCGGGCATCAATCTGCGGGCGAGTGCCATGAATCAGCACCAGCCGAATGCCAAGGCTGCTGAGTAAAGCAATGTCATGGATCAAATCATCGAAGTGCGCCGCAGTGACGGCCTCGCCGTCAAAGCCAATCACAAAGGTGCGTCCCCGATGGGCATGGAGGTAAGGTCCAACCTGCCGAAACCAGTCGATAAAGGGATCGTCTTGAAAAAAAGTGTCCGTATCAGTCATCTCAGCGACAAAAAAACCGACCGACCCCAAATGGGGACGGTCGCTTGACACGGGGATAGTGCCAGTAGATCAGGGCTGAGTATGAAAGCATAGGGCAGGTGCTCAGCACATCTGCCCCCGATACATTACATCATGCCGCCCATGCCACCCATACCGCCCATGCCGTCCATACCACCCGGCATGCCACCGCCTTCATCTTTCTTAGGCATCTCAGCCACCATAGCTTCGGTGGTCAGCAGCAGGCTGGCAACTGAAGCGGCGTTTTGCAGGGCTGAGCGGGCGACTTTGGTCGGATCGAGAATACCCAGCTCAATCATATCGCCGTACTGCTCACTGGCGGCGTCAAAGCCGTAGTTCCCAGATTGAGCCGCCACATTATTCAACACCACTGAAGGCTCATTATGACCGGTGTTGTAGACGATTTGACGCAACGGCTCTTCCAAGGCCCGGCGCAGGATATTAATCCCAGCGTCTTGGTCGGCATTCTCGCCTTTAAGGGCTTTAATGGCCTGTTGGGCGCGAACCAAGGCCACACCACCACCGGGTACCACACCTTCTTCTACAGCCGCACGAGTCGCGTGTAAGGCATCCTCAACGCGGGCTTTCTTTTCTTTCATTTCGACTTCGGTGGCCGCACCCACTTTGATGACGGCAACCCCGCCCGCCAGCTTGGCAACCCGCTCTTGCAGCTTCTCGCGATCATAGTCACTGGTGGCTTCTTCAATCTGGGCACGGATTTGCTCAACCCGAGCGGTGATATCGGAATGTTGACCAGCGCCATCGACAATCGTGGTTTCCTCTTTGCCGACAACAACTTTTTTGGCTGTACCCAGATCTTGCAGAGCAGTCTTTTCTAAGGACAGACCCACTTCCTCAGAAATTACCGTACCGCCGGTGAGAATGGCGATGTCTTGCAACATGGCTTTACGCCGATCACCAAAGCCAGGGGCTTTGACCGCAGCAACTTTAACAATGCCACGGATGGTGTTAACCACCAGAGTGGCTAAGGCTTCGCCTTCAATGTCTTCAGCGATAATCAACAGGGGCTTGCCTGCTTTAGCCACCGCTTCTAATACCGGCAGCAAATCGCGGATGTTGGAAATTTTCTTGTCGTGGATCAGGATATAAGGATCTTCCAACTCTGCCGCCATGCTGTCTTGATTATTGATGAAGTACGGCGATAGATAGCCACGGTCAAACTGCATCCCTTCCACAGTATCCAGCTCATTCTCTAAGCTCTTGCCTTCTTCGACGGTAATCACGCCGTCTTTGCCGACTTTCTGCATGGCATCGGCGATAATGCGTCCGACAGAATCATCGCCATTGGCGGAAATGGTACCGACTTGGGCAATCCCTTTATCATCAGCACAGGGGGTGGACAGTTTAGCCAACTCATCGACAGTGGCGATGACGGCTTTATCAATACCGCGCTTGAGATCCATGGGATTCATGCCGGCGGTAACGGCTTTCAAACCTTCGCGGACAATGGCTTGTGCTAACACCGTAGCCGTAGTGGTGCCATCGCCAGCGATATCACTGGTTTTGGAGGCCACTTCCTTGACCATTTGCGCACCCATATTCTCGAATTTATCTTCCAGCTCAATCTCTTTAGCCACAGACACCCCGTCTTTAGTGACGGTGGGCGCCCCAAAGGATTTTTCCAGCAATACATTACGACCACGCGGGCCGAGGGTGACTTTAACGGCATTGGCCAGAGTGTTTAAACCACGTACCATACGGCCACGGGCGTCTTCGCTAA
>PWUP01000192.1 GCA_003562535.1 Gammaproteobacteria bacterium
AGCACTGATAATTCTTACTAGCTGTTCCGTTCCGTGTGATCATGTACCTCAAAGGAACATTGGATTGTTCTTCAACGAAATTTTTGAAAGCTTCAAAATGCTTTTCGAATAGGTATGGATCAATTGTTGGTTTCGTGGTTTCCATGCTGACTCCTTTTGAAATCTAACAGTGTGCAAAGCCTTTCCTAGTAAGCGGCTCGCGCAACACAGTGCCGATGACGTCGCTGGCTACCTTGAGCAGGCTGAACGACGAATATTTTTGCAACGACTTAGACGTTAGACCGACATACCCTCATCAACCGGCAAATTATCCGCTTGAGCCGCTTGCCGAGCTAAAGCGTCGCAGCGTTCGTTATCGGCCACACCACTGTGGCCTCGCACCCAGACGAATTCGACGCGATGCTGGGCGATGAGATCCAGTAGGCGCTGCCAGAGATCCGGGTTCAGCGCCTTATCCCCCTGTTTATTGCGCTTCCAGCCATTGGCTTGCCAACGACGCGCCCAGCCGAGGTTGATGGCATCGACTAGATATTTAGAATCACTGTGCAACGTCACTCGACACGGTCGATTGAGGCTTTCCAAGCCCACAATAGCCGCCAGCAACTCCATGCGGTTATTGGTGGTATGGCGAAAACCACCGGATAACTCTTTCCGCTGATCGTTATAGCGGAGCACCACACCGTAACCGCCGGGACCGGGATTACTCGGACGGCAACCACCGTCAGTCCAAATGTGCACCTGCGGATAATCAGGCATGAACGGCGTAGTCCGTCCACAGCGGTGATAAATCACGCAAGCGCTCCACTTCCGCCACCATGCGAGTCACCGTGTAGTCAATGTCCTCAACCGTGGTGAACCGCCCTAAACTGATGCGCACGGACGCCGCTAATTGAATGGGATCGACGCCAATGGCTTTTAACACATGGGAGGGTTCACGATCAGCAGAACTGCATGCTGCCCCTGAAGACAGGGCAATATCGTCCAAGCCCAGCAATAAGGCTTCGGCATCAATACCAGCAAAGCTGACATTCAAGATATGCGGCACCCGCTGTTCAGCATGGCCGTGGAGCTGCACCTCGGGCAGCACCGCTAAACCGGCCAACAACCGCTGACGCAAGGCCGCAATTCGCACGGTTTCGCCCAGCCGTTCGGCCTCTGCGAGACGACAGGTCTCAGCCATCGCCACAATCTGCTGAGTGGGCAACGTCCCCGCACGTAAGCCGCGTTCTTGACCACCGCCGTGTATCAGCGGCTGCAAGCGTACCCGTGGACGGCGACGCACATACAACGCACCAATCCCTTTTGGCCCATAGGCTTTATGAGCGCAAAGGCTTAACAAATCAACGCCCAAGGCATTAACATCGACCGGCACTCGACCGATACTTTGCGCCGCATCGACATGCAATAGGACACCGTGGGCGCGGGTTACAGCACTCAATGCGGCGATGTCTTGAACCACACCCAACTCGTTATTAACGTGCATAATCGATACCAAGCAGGTATCGTGCTCCAACGCCTCGGTTAACTGCTCAGGCGTAATCAATCCATCTGGCTGGGGATCCAGATAGGTGATCCGCACACCTTGGCGGCTTAATTGCCGACACACATCCAAAACCGCTTTATGCTCGGTTTTGGCGGTAATGATATGCCGCCCTCGGTTGCTATCCGCCAAGGCCACACCTTGCAAGGCAAGATTATTGGCCTCAGTCGCCCCCGAAGTCCAAACGATCTCACGAGGATCGGCTCCGATGGTAGCCGCCACTTGCTGGCGCGCCCGTTCGACCGCTTCTGCCGCCGCCCAGCCAAAACGGTGTTCAGAACCCGGGTTGCCAAACACTCCATCGCGGGTCAAATAAGCGGCCAAACACTCCGCCACTCGGGTATCAACCGGAGTGGTGGCGGCATAATCCAAATAAACTGGAGCAGACATTAGGCCGGTACATGCTCTATAGAACGGCGCCGATAGCGGGCATCTTGACCACGAGCAGCCGCCTGCACCGTTGGACTGGCCAATAAGTGCGCTAAAGTAATGCCATCCAAGAAATCAAAAATCTGGGCGCTGAGATCGCTCCACAACAAATGAGTCAAACAGCGCTCCCCCCGATAACAATCTTCATTGCCGCTGCACCGGGTAATGTCCATACGCTCGTCAACAGCCACAATAATATCGGCCACCGTAATGGCATCCGCCGAACGTCCGAGACGATACCCGCCACCGGGTCCGCGCACGCCTTTGACCAAACCGTGCTGCCGCAGTTTGGCAAATAATTGTTCAAGATAAGACAATGAAATCGCCTGACATTCAGAGATGTCAGCCAGTGTCACAGGGCGATCGGCATCGTGCAGGGCTAAATCCAGCATGGCCGTAACAGCATACCGACCCTTGGTAGATAATTTCATAGTGCATTCCATTAAGTAGCCACTAAAAATCTTACTATGGCTTGCTAGGCGGCAGGATTCAAGTCTAATGGCCGCAACACCGTCTGGGGCGGAAAATAATGCCCTTGATATAGACAATAATTTAGCCATTTCCAGAGAAATCGATTCACCCGCCAGCGCTGACTGAGTTGATTACACTCTGCGGTGTCAAACACTAGGCCATGCCGCAGACAGGCTGACATGACCTCCGCTTGACGCGCATCGTGGTAAATACGAATGCTCAGATTAGGCTCCGCTCGCCAGCCCGTAGGCTGGGCAAAACGATAGGTCAATACCAGATCCGTGGTGTAGCGGTGGCGGTGCAATAGGTGAAGATATAACGGTAATCCTCCCGTTATTTGGGAACACAGCGTCATCGGTCGCTGTGGCAGTTCGGGAGCCAAACGCCGCAAACCGATGTAATTACGTTCATACAGATCCATCAAGCGTGCGAAGCCGCCCGCTTTATCGTGACCTGTCACACTGCATTCACTCACTATTACCATGCTTGAGACCGTATAATAACTGGCGTCATTGTAAGTGGCTCGGCGTGTCACGGCAATCCAAGCCGCAGCCAACGCTAGAGCAAAAAACAGTTCTTGATTTTTTCTTCATTGTTTATCAGAATTCTCCATTGTAGATAGGTTATCTACAAGCGCGAAGGTTTCGCGTTCCATGGTCGAGGTCGAAGTCGAATCGCAAA